>QIGJ01000272.1 GCA_003229995.1 Gammaproteobacteria bacterium
CCGCTGCGCTTGTTCCACCCTACCGTTTTGCTCTGTGTTGAATGGAGAGGAACAAAAAAGCTATGGACGCCCCAACGCCACCCTCTATCCGGGATTCCACCTCTATCCGGTAGGGTGGAACAAGCGCAGCGGTTCCACCAAATGGTTTTACTCTGCGCTGAATAGAATGGAACAACACCGACCCAAGCATCTATCCGGGGAGGATTTAGCCTGACGGCTATGCCCACAAGGGGTGCCCCTACGGGTGCGTATTCAGTCAATCAGAGGTGTTTGTTCCGGGTGGGTGCGCTTCCCGAAAAATCTCTCGTTGTTGATATCTCTGTATTGAAAATGGCGATCAAAAGAACGGAGGCGCCTCATTCGAAACCCGTATTCTGACTGAAGCCTGCGTAACATCAGGTTGTAATAAAAGTGACAGATTAACAATGGCCGTGTATTTTTGTCAGGTATACATTTTTTCCAGAGATCAGTGAACAACAAACGGGGGAATAACAACATGAGTCAGAAGAATCAAGGGCAACAACCGGAATGTGAAGCAATCGTGGATTCATCATTGGGACAGGAACTGGAAAAGGATGAATGTCAGGTACTGACGAGCGTGATGAAAGTACGCACATTGACCGATGGTGAAGTATTGGTGAAAGAAGGTGAGGATGACAACAGACTGTTTATTCTGACGAAAGGAAAACTGATTGTCAGTAGCGAAATTGATGGAAAAAATATTCCTGTTTATACCATGAAAACCGGTGAATGCGCAGGTACCCGCGCCTTTGTGGATTTGGCACCGCGCCGGGCGACCCTGACAGCAGAAGGCAATACAGCGGTTTATACCTTGGAGCCCGCTGATTTTGAACGTCTATTGGAATCACACCCGCGCATTGTTTACAAAGTCATGCGTGGTTTGTTCCGTTTAACGCATATGAATTTGATGCGCATGAATGTGGAAACGCAGGAATTATCCAATTATATCCATAAGTCGGGTGGGCGGTATTAGCTTGTTTAAAATTGCTCAAAAGAATCAGAGTGACCTGTTTTGAAAACCGATCTTCATAATGAATGGATAATTCTCCACGGCGATATTGAGAAGTACGAGAAATTTTCACTGGTTATAAAGCTTGTTAGTGTGCTGGTCAGTGTGTTTTCCATGGCTTTTATTGCCAATAAGTGGATTGCTGTGGCAGTTATTCTCGTTTTATGGTTACAGGATGGCATTTGGAAAACATTTCAGAAGCGGTTGGAAACAAGAGTTGTTTTCATTGAAAAAAAATTAAAAAATGCATCTGATGAAGATCACATGGCTTTTCAGCTTTACTCTCAATGGGGAGATAAGCGCCAGGGGGTTGTCGGTTTGGTAAAAGAATATTTGTCAAATTCAATCAAGCCCACGGTGGCGTATCCTTATGCCTTTCTGGTTTTGTTGGTATTAGTTTACTCTCAGTTCGTTGGGTGAGCTGAGAAAGGGGGGTTGTTTTTCAACGGTGGGGGTATGGGTGGCAGGAGTTTTGAGTGGTAGCCAACAAGCGACCCGATAACTTTATGCCGCCGGAATGCGAGTGATGATTACTGTCAAAACCCGCCTGTTCATGGGTTTTTGCCGACGTTCGCGTGAAAGGTGCTGAATCGGCTATAATCTGACGCTCGGTGCCAATGGTATTGGCACCGTTTTATAAATATTCCTCATTGATTTCATTCCGTTTTTTAGAGAGAGCCTTATGTTAGAAGCTTATCGAATCCATGCCGCAGAACGTGCCGAAGACGGCTTGCCGCCGTTGCCCCTGAACGCTGAACAAGTGGCTGCGTTAGTAGGGTTGTTGAAGGCACCGCCTGTGGCGGAGGAGGAGAAGTTTCTGCTGGATCTGCTGGTCAATTGCGTGCCGCCGGGTGTGGATCAGGCAGCCTATGTGAAGGCGGGTTTTCTTGCGGCCCTGGCCAGGGGTGAGGTGAATTCACCGCTGATGGATGCGAGGCGCGCCACCGAGCTGCTGGGCACTATGCTGGGCGGTTATAACATCGAAACATTGGTGGCATTGCTGGACAATGACACACTGGCTCCGGTTGCCGTCGAGGCGCTTTCGCACACATTGCTGGTGTTTGATGCCTACCACGATGTGGTCAGCAAGGCAGAAAACCAGAATGTATATGCAAAACAAGTGGTGGATGCTTGGGCTAACGCTGAGTGGTTTACCCGCCGTACAGCACTGGCTGAGACTATTACCGTCACTGTGTTCAAAGTACCGGGTGAAACCAATACCGATGATCTTTCTCCGGCTTCCGAGGCCTGGAGTCGCCCCGATATTCCACTGCATGCCAAGACTATGCTCGTTGCCAGAATGCCCGATGCGCTGCAAAAAATCGAAGCACTTAAACAGAAAGGCCATCCGCTGGCTTATGTGGGCGATGTGGTGGGTACGGGTTCATCGCGCAAGTCGGCCATTAACTCCGTGTTGTGGCATATGGGTAACGATATTCCTTTTGTGCCCAATAAACGCCAGGGTGGTGTGGTATTGGGGGGTAATATTGCGCCGATCTTTTTTAATACCGCAGAAGACTCCGGTTGCCTGCCTATTCAGTGTGACGTGAGCCAACTGGAAATGGGTGATGTGATTACCCTTCATCCTTTTGCCGGAAAGATAACCAACGAAGCGGGGGAGACGGTCAGTACATTTGAGCTTGCGCCTACCACCCTGCCGGATGAAATACGCGCTGGTGGTCGTATTCCGCTGATTATCGGCCGTTCCCTCACTGACAAAACCCGTGAAGGTCTCGGGCTGGCCGCGTCTGATGTATTTTTGCGTCCGGTGCCGCCCACCGATACTGGCAAGGGTTACACCCTCGCACAAAAAATAGTGGGCAAGGCCTGTGGTGTGGACGGTGTGCGCCCCGGTACCTACTGTGAACCGCGCATGACCACTGTGGGATCACAGGACACCACCGGTGCCATGACCCGAGACGAACTTAAAGAACTGGCCTGCCTTGGCTTTTCCGCCGATTTGATCATGCAGAGTTTTTGTCATACTGCCGCGTACCCGAAGCCGGTGGATATTTCCCTTCAACACGAACTGCCGGAATTTATTCAGACCCGAGGTGGTGTGTCGTTACGCCCTGGCGATGGGGTTATTCACTCGTGGTTAAATCGCATGGTGCTGCCGGATACTGTTGGCACCGGGGGTGATTCACACACACGCTTTCCCATGGGTATCAGTTTTCCCGCAGGCTCCGGTTTAGTCGCCTTTGGGGCTGCATTGGGCGTGATGCCACTGGACATGCCCGAGTCGGTACTGGTGAGCTTCAAAGGCGAAATGCAACCGGGTGTCACCTTGCGTGATTTGGTGAATGCCATTCCTTATGTGGCCATTCAAAAAGGGCTGCTCACGGTAGAAAAGGCGGGTAAGAAAAATATCTTCTCCGGTCGGGTATTGGAAATAGAAGGGTTGCCGAATCTCAAAGTCGAGCAGGCTTTTGAATTATCCGATGCCTCGGCCGAACGCTCTGCCAATGGCTGCACAGTGCGGCTGAATAAAGAGCCCATTCAGGAATACCTCGAATCCAACGTCACATTGCTTAAATGGATGATCGCCGATGGTTACGAAGATGAACGTACCTTGCAACGTCGTATTGATGCCATGCAGGCTTGGTTGGATGATCCGCAACTACTAGAACCGGATACGGATGCAGAATACACGGAAGTCATCGAAATTGATCTCAATGACATAAAAGAGCCTATTGTTGCCTGCCCCAATGACCCGGATGATGTGAAACTGTTGTCGGATGTCGCCGGCGAAAAAATTGATGAAGTGTTTATTGGTTCCTGTATGACCAACATCGGGCATTATCGTGCAGCGGGCAAAGTGCTGGAGCAGAGTGGAGCGGTACCTACACGCCTGTGGATTGCGCCGCCGACAAAAATGGACGAGCACCAACTTACTGAAGAAGGGTATTACGCCATTTTTGGCCGTGTTGGTGCACGTACTGAAGTACCCGGTTGTTCTCTGTGCATGGGTAATCAGGCGCGTGTAGCTGACAATGCCACTGTGTTTTCTACCTCAACGCGCAATTTCCCTAATCGCCTGGGCAAAGACGCCAATGTTTATTTGGGCTCGGCGGAATTGGCAGCCGTAACGGCATCGATGGCTAAATTGCCAACGGTGGAGGAATATAGGCAGGCGGTGAAACATCTGGAGCCCATGGCAGATGATATTTATCGTTACCTTAACTTCCACCAGATGCAGGAGTACAAATCTGTTGCGGATGAAGTGATGCCGGTAATTCTGGCGTAACCCTGGTAATGGTGTGTTGTAAACGCAAAGAACGCAAAGGATTAGAG
>QIGJ01000367.1 GCA_003229995.1 Gammaproteobacteria bacterium
CCAGCCCCTGCAATAACAACTCCATGGGACGAATACCCAGATTGCGTCCACCGTGTTCCGGTGGCCCGTCAATCACTACACTGTGGCCACTGCCGGATTCACCGATAAACATGACCTCTTCCACCCACTTGATTCTGGCTTTCATCTATATTGCTCCAAGATTTTGATCGGTGATTATAAACCGTCATCGCACCTGCACATAACACCCCCTGGTGGTTAAGTATTTACAGCAGCCTGCCGATAGGCACTATGTCACGCCCGGAGATGCGGGCCAGGCAAGACATTATGCAGTCTTTCATGAGTAAAAAAACCATGAGCACGATACCCAATGTTGTCCAGACTCCCCCCACCATCGAGCGCTTTCTGGAGCACTGCCACCGACGCCAGTACCCGACCAAAAGCCTGATTATTTACGCGGGCGATAAGCCTGATGTGTTGTATTACATCGTCGAAGGCTCAGTGTCTGTGCTCATTGAAGATGAAACCGGTCGTGAAATCGTGCTGGCTTATCTTAATCCCGGCGATTTCTTCGGCGAAATGGGGCTGTTCGGTGGTGAATCCAACCGTAGCGCTTTTGTACGCGCCAAGAGCAAATGTGAATTGGCGGAAATCAGCTACAACCGTTTCCGCCAACTGAGCGAAAAAGACCCGGATATTCTTTTTGAGCTGGCTTCGCAAATGGCGCTGCGCCTGCGCAAAACCAGCCAGAAAGTCGGCAATCTTGCCTTTATGGATGTTACCGGCCGTATTGCCCGCACGCTGATGGATCTCAGCAAGGAACCTGATGCCATGACCCACCCCGATGGCATGCAAATCCGCATCACCCGGCAGGAGCTGGGACGCATTGTGGGCTGCTCACGGGAAATGGTCGGGCGTGTGTTAAAAAACCTGGAAGAACAGGGGCTGATTACTGCGCAGGGAAAAACGATTGTGGTGTTTGGGGCACGTTAAACAGGCACGAGGCAGCCAGATTAACGGGCAAACAACATTGCCAGCTGAGCACCCGGGTCTTCGGCACGCATAAACGCCTCTCCCACCAAAAACGCATTCACTGCATGTTCCCGCATCAGAGCCACATCCTCCACAGAATGAATCGCACTTTCGGTGACCACAATACGGTCATCAGGAATTGACTCCAGCATACCCAGTGTCGTTTGCAGACTGACTTCAAAGGTACGCAGGTTACGATTGTTGATACCCATCAATGGCAAATTCAGCGGCAATGCCCGCGCCAGTTCATCCGCATCGTGTACCTCTACCAGCACATCCATGCCCAGCTTTGTAGCCAGCGCCGCAAGTTCGTGCAGTTGTACATCATCCAGTACAGCAACAATCAACAAAATGCAATCAGCCGCGATAGCACGCGCCTCATAAACCTGATATGGATCAACAATAAAATCCTTGCGAATAACCGGCAACGTGCAGGCGGCACGGGCCTGTCGCAAATACGCTTCCGAGCCCTGGAAAAAATCCTTGTCGGTGAGCACCGACAAGCAGGTTGCACCGCCCTTTTCGTATGAAACGGCAATCTCGACTGGCACGAAATGTTCGCGTATCACACCCTTGCTGGGTGAGGCTTTTTTGATTTCGGCAATCACAGCTGCATCACCCGCAGCCATTTTGTTTTTCATCGCATCCACAAAACCACGACAAGCATCGGCGCTATTGGCAACAGCAGCGCGCTCGATCATTTCTGCTAGGCTTACCTGCTGGCTTCGCATGTCAATTTCTTCGTACTTGCGGACGATGATCTTTTTGAGAATATCCGGAGTGTTGCTCATTTTTCCAGACTCTGCATGTTGACACAGAGGTCGCAGAGAAACGAAGGCACAGAAAAATAAAAATGCGGCGTCTCAATGCCTCTGCGTTTACAACACTTCATTGGAAACATTGACCAGCGCCTCCAGTTTGGTCAGCGCCTCACCACTGGACAGTACTTCGTCGGCTTTTGTCACACCTGCCGCCAGAGAATCCGCCAACCCCGCCGCGTACAACGCAGCACCAGCATTTAATTGCACGATATCACGCGCCGAACCCGGCTGGTTTCCCAGTACACTTTTCACCACGGTTAATGACTGTGCCGCATCTTCTACTTTCAGTGAGGCAAGATCCGTTCGCGCCAATGAAAAATCTTCCGGCTGGATGGTGTATGTAGTCACTTCACCATTTTTCAGCTCCGCCACAAAGGTCGGTGCAGCAATGCTGATTTCATCCATGCCATCTTCCGAATGCACCACCAGGACATGGTGGCTACCTAGGTTGGCCAACACATGAGCCAACGGCTCCACCAGTTCTTTGCTGAAGACACCCAGCAACTGATTGGGCGCACCCGCAGGATTGGTCAGCGGCCCCAGCACATTAAAAACCGTGCGTACGCCCATTTCCTTGCGTGGGCCGATGGCATGTTTCATGGCACCGTGATGTTTGGGGGCAAACATAAAACCCACACCCACTTCATTCACACACTTCGCAACTTGCCCGGGGCTCAAGTCCAGATTTACTCCGGCGGCTTCCAGTAAATCCGCACTACCGGACTTGCTGGAAATAGAACGATTGCCGTGTTTCGCCACCCTGCCTCCGGCAGCGGCCACCACAAAACAACTTGCGGTGGAAATATTAAATGTACCACTGCCATCACCGCCAGTACCGACGATGTCCACAATGTGCTCACCGCTGATATTCACTTTGGTGGCCAGCTCGCGCATCACCTGTGCGGCGGCGGTGATTTCATCGATAGTTTCACCCTTCATGCGTAAACCAACCAGGAAACCACCGATCTGTGCAGGCGTCGCGTCGCCGGTCATGATGGTATTCATCACCGATTGCATTTCTTCTTGTGTCAAATCACGGCGTTCAGTGACGGCACGAATAGCGGTTGACATATCCATTTTATCCCCCCTTCTTTAATGTCTGACGCAAAGATACAAAATCTTATTTTGTTGTTCTTTGTGCTCTCTGCGCCTTTGCGCCTTTGCGTTGGGTTGTTGTGTTCAAAAAATTCTTCAGCAAATCGTGGCCATACTGCGTCAAAATTGACTCGGGATGAAACTGCACACCTTCTACGTCCAGCGCTTTGTGACGTACTCCCATGATTTCATCTAGCTCACCATTTTCGGTTTCTGTCCATGCTGTCACTTCCAGGCAATCCGGCAAGCTGTCTTTTTCGATCACCAGTGAATGGTAGCGCGTGGCCTCGAAAGGATTGTCCAGACCGGCAAACACACCCTTGTTTTCATGATACATCATCGAGGTTTTACCGTGCATAATTTCACCCGCATGCACAACCTTGCCGCCAAAGGCCTGACCGATACTCTGGTGGCCCAGGCATACGCCCAGCAATGGCACTTTACCGGCAAAATGTTTGATCATTTCCAGCGAAATACCTGCCTCATTGGGGGTGCATGGTCCGGGGGAAATAACGATGCGTTCGGGACTCAGTGCCACTACCTCGTCTAACGTAATCTGGTCATTGCGATGCACTTGCACATCTGCACCCAGCTCGCCAAAATATTGCACTAGGTTGTAGGTGAAAGAATCGTAATTGTCGATCATTAACAGCATTGATCGAAGCCCTCGTATAAAAACGCAGAGTACACAGAGGCGCAGAGGCACAGAGAACTACATGTTGTTAATAACACGACAAACCTCATTTTTTAGTACCGTAGTATTAAAATTAATTAACAGACCCAGCGGTTTATCCATCAATCGCAGATAAGTCAACAACTGTGCCTTGTGGAGTGAACTTACTTGCTCAACAGTCTTAAGGAATGGGCACGATAAGCATCACCAATAACATGTCATTTGTATTGAACATAGAGAGGAACTTCGATGGCCGCACCAATCACTGTGCCCGACAAATTATTATCCTGCATTTCTTTTCTCCGTGCCTCTGCGACCTCTGTGTTAATACACCCAACCACATCAAACCACGCTATTGAGCCCTTTCGCATTTCCATCCAGCCCGGCTTCGGCCATGGTTACAGCACGAAACACAGCACGCCCCTTGTTCATTGTTTCTTTCCATTCCAGCGTGGGCTGTGAATCATAAACCACCCCGGCTCCGGCTTGAATATGCAGTTTGCCGGATTTGATCACTGCCGTACGAATCGCAATCGCCGTATCCATGTTGCCATTCCAGCCAAGATATCCCACAGCTCCGGCATACACGCCACGCTTCACAGGCTCCAGCTCGTCGATGATTTCCATGGCACGAATTTTCGGCGCACCACTCACCGTACCCGCCGGAAAAGTTGCCCGCAGTACATCCATCGCACTCACGCCCCGTTTCAGTTTACCTTCGACATTGGAAACAATGTGCATTCAACACTGCCGGTTTCGCTGACACGACCCACGTCGTTGCGACCCAGGTCAATCAGCATTGAATGCTCGGCCAATTCTTTGGGGTCGGCCAACAATTCCGTTTCCATGGCACGATCCTCGGCCGCATCATGACCACGGCGGCGGGTACCGGCAATGGGACGCACGGTCACCACATCACCTTCCAGTCGCGTTAAAATTTCTGGTGAAGAACCCGCGATGTGAAAATCATCCAGGTCGAGATAAAACATGTACGGTGATGGATTGAGACTGCGCAGGGCACGATACAAATCCAGTGGCGGCGCAGAATAAGGGACTGACAGGCGTTGCGACAACACCACTTGCATGACATCACCATCAACTATGTATTGCCTCGCCGCTTCCACTGCCTGCCTAAAACCGGTTTCGGTGAAACCGGAAACAAAGTCGACTTCGTTAACCTCATTGCCTGCTCGCGGCTCGGCACGCGGTGTCGCTTCACGCAATCGTGCCTCCAGTTCATCAAGGCGTTGTTGGCCAGAGTCGAAAGCATTCGCCTGTGCCGGGTTCACATGGACAATGAGATACAACTTACCGCTGAGGTTGTCGAACACCACGACTTCTTCAGACACCATCAGCAGAATGTCCGGCGTATTCAGTTCGTCAGGATTGGGACAGATGGACAGCTTCGGTTCGATATACCGAATAGTGTCGTAACCAAAATAACCCACCAATCCACCGGTGAAGCGTGGCAGGTCTTCCACCTCGGCCACTTGATAGCGGGCTTGAAAGTTCTCGATCCAGGTCAACGGATCATCACTGTGCAATGACTCCACGATTTTGCCATCGGTTTCTATTTCGATGCGTTCGCCCGACACTTTGAGCAAAGTACGACAGGGCAAGCCAATAATGGAATACCGCCCCCATTTTTCACCGCCCTGCACAGACTCAAACAGATAGGAGTAAGGGCCATTGGCCAACTTGAGATAGGTACTCAGCGGGGTATCGAGGTCAGCCAGCACCTCGCGCATCAGCGGGATGCGGTTGATATTTTGTGCCTTGCTTTGTGACGCAAGGGCGGCAAATTGTTCTTCATTCATGTTTATCACCTACAAAGTCAAACAGACAGGACATTTCACAGACATCGACTTCAGCCGCGCCATCGTTCCTTTCGCCAATTGCTTTGCAGGGTATAAAACATATGAACTCTTTTTTGCAGGGTGGGTATTGCTCACCATTACCAGTTTATCGTCCGCAACAAGCAGATGCTTTATCGCAGTTTTTAACTGTATCAGGTTCTTTTAACACAGTGCAAACACTCTGCCTGGATTTTTTTTGCTTGCTTTGGATATTTTTGAATGAGCCACTTTAGCAATTCAAGCTGATCTCCACCTTTTGCTCTCCTTA
>QIGJ01000314.1 GCA_003229995.1 Gammaproteobacteria bacterium
TGAGGGGTGAAATGCACAAAAGTTGATAGTGAACTTTTACCCCAATCGATCAATAAAAAACTATTTTGCCGTCCAGCCTGCCGTGTGACGAACCTCACGCGGGTTATCAACCTGGTTGCGTGTGGGCATGAAAAACAGGCCCGGCACATGCAACAGTTTGCTGATGGGAAAAATCACCATCAATATAATCACCAGACCCAGATGCAACAGCACAAAAATATCCGAAGGTAAGGGTTGCAGGTCAAAATACATCAGGCCCAGCACCCAGATTTTCAGTGCCACGATATCGGTATGTGCCAGATATTTGATGGCCAGTCCGCTGAGCCCGATGGCGATTAACAGAGCTAACATCAAGTGGTCAGAAAGGCTGCTGATGTAACGCACACGATCAACCAGAAAACGCCGTGCCCACAAACCGGCCAGACCGGCGAGCATGGCAAAACCGGCGTACTGGCCGATGGGTTGTATCAAGGCAACAATGGCCCACACCGGCTCCTGGAAATACCGTAAATGGCGAAAGAGGACGAAGGCCAGTGCAACATGAAACACCCAGCCAAATAACCAGGTCCATTTGTTGGCCTTAAACAGACTTTGAAAGACCGTCACTTCTTTGGTCATGCGCCAGACAACACCCGCTTTGGTGGTAGGAGCCGGGGTAACAGGTATTTTTAACGGTGCAGGTGTGCGTGCATAAATAACAATTTTACGCACTACTCCTACGATGAGTAGTAGCGTTGCCGCGTAAAAAAGGATGGCGTAAACCACTGAAAGTATCATTAATCAACCTGGTGATCATTGTAAAAATAAGTGATGCTAAAATAGCATCACGTCACACTGGTGAAGGCCAGTATCCAGGGGATTTCACCAAAAGTAGGTGCTCTCAGGCAACCTCTGGATTCTGGCCTTCGCCAGAATGACGGTGTTTGTTACCCGACCCGGAAGCTTAAACACAGCCTGTCGGTTTGGGCAGGCCGGCAATCTTGCAGGCCTGCTTGGCTGGACCATAAGGGAACAGTTCGTACAGGTATTTGCTGTTGCCTTTATCTTTGCCCAGTTTTTTGCCAATGGCTTTGGTGAGCACACGCACAGCGGGTGCAATCTGGTATTCTTCATAATACTCACGCAGGAAGTTCACCACTTCCCAGTGGTTGTCAGACATCTCCAGGTTTTCGGCAATGGCAATGGCATTGGCAATGTCTATGTTCCATTCATCACGGTTTTCCAGGTAACCTTCTTCATCCGTTGCGATGTTTTTTTCACCTACTTCCAGGGCCATGTTGATTCTCCTTCGGTTCGTCTGTTGTTAATAAGATAATGTAAAAAAATCAGAGCCAGGATTGTGTCACGTCATGTTCTGCAACCAGTGCGACAAAATCGCTGTAATCTACAATTTTAATACCATCAATGATACGTTTTTCATCAATTCCGCGTGCCTTGAGATCGGGCCCCATGACATAAAAGGAGATGTCACTCATTGCATTAGAGACTATGGCTGATTTGTGTGTGCCTTGCATGGCACCGTAAACACCATCTTCAATCATCAGCAGGGCATTGCCTTTTATGGCATGCGCAATGGCTGATTCCAGTGTATTACGCTCAAGAGGCGATTTGTTAACGGTGTGTAATTGCGACATATCATTTTTTTCCTAAAAACTGAAGACTATATCGGACTGTTCCATGATTTTTGCCATCTCGGCAGCAGAAACCACTTTGATGGAATCCTTTTTGGCCCAGTCATCATCTTCGTCTTCCCAGGCCAATGGTAACAGGTCATCCAGAGTCAGGCCTCGCGCATCCAGTGATTCCTGTTCAACATAAATTTTGTTGACATCGTAATCCCCCAGCGCTTTGTACGTGAGTGAAAAGTTTTTCATGCTCACTTCTTTAGTGTTTTGTCCTTTGGTGATCTGGTAAACGCCGTCGTCCAGAAAGGCGAGGGAAACATCCTGTTCAAAGGCCGCTCCGATCAATACGACTTCCAATGCTTCCTGTGCATAAATCGTTCCGTAGGGTGCCTTGCGGTTAACATATAAAAATTTCTTCGTTTCAGGCATAACAATAACTCTCCCTGGATGACCGTCTAGTCGCCCGTTTAATCACCAAAGGTGACCAGACGGTCACTCTGGATACCGGCTTCGATTAACTGGCCCAAGCCGGAAATACGAAAACCGGGAGCAATGTTGTCGGCATTTTTGCCGTTACGTTTGGCTTCATCAGCATCGGCAATGCCGCGACGTTGTGCCGCAGCAATACAAAGTACGAGATCCAGCTTGTATTCTTTTGCCAGTTCTGACCAGCGGTTGACAATATTACGGTCATCCTGTGGCGGGGAAGCCAGGCGGGTGCCGTTGTTGACGCCGTCGTGATAAAAAAAGATACGAAAACATTCGTGTCCGTCTTCCAGTGCGGCTTTGGTGAAGTGATAGGCCGTGTCTGATGCCTGGTGAGTATACGGGCCTTCACTGATCATGACGGAAAATTTCATCGGTTTTTTCTCTGACAGCTTAGAAACGAATATGCGTAGAAGCATTCAGCGACTTGCGCGCACCGGTCCAGTTGTCAATATGGAATTTGGTGAATGGCAACTCGGTCAGCTCGAAGAAACGGGGCCAGCCGATACGTTCGATCCAGTCACCGATGCGTTCCCAGTCTTTGGCATCGGCCTTGTAGGTGTGGAGAATATTTTTGACGGTTTCCGTGACTTCTGGCCAGCGTGGTGGGTTGTTGGGAATACCGGCGGCCACCAGTTTGTGGAACATGGGTTTGCTGCGGGCGTTAGAGTGTTTGCCGCCTACCCAGATGGCCAGTTTGGAATGTTCCGGGTCGTTGATTTGCATGGGTGGGCAGGGCGGGAAACAGGCACCGCAACAGATACATTTTTTCTCGTCGACTTCCAGTGAAGGCTTGCCGTTGACGATGGCGGGGCGAATGGCCGCTACCGGGCAGCGAGCCACCACCGAAGGGCGCTCACAGACATTGGCGACCAGATCATGATTGATTTTGGGGGGTTTGGTGTGTTGTACGTTGATGGCAATATCACCCTGGCCACCGCAGTTAATCTGACAGCAAGAAGTGGTCATGTGGACACGATTAGGCATTTCTTCGGAGCGAAATTCATCGTACAGTTCATCCATCAGTGCTTTCACCACACCCGAGGCATCGGTGCCAGGAATGTCGCAATGCAACCAGCCCTGGGTGTGGGAGATCATGGTCAGCGAGTTGCCGGTGCCGCCCACAGGATAACCGGCATCTTCAAAAGCGTCGATTAACGGTTGCACTTTGGTTTCGTCAGTCACCGAGACTTCCATATTGGAGCGAATGGTGAAACGCACATAGCCATCGGCATATTGGTCGATGATGTCGCACAATAAATTGATTTCATAAGGACCGAGCTGACGCTGGGTACCGACACGTACGGTCCAGACTTCATCACCGCTTTTGGCAACATGGTGTAATACACCGGGGCGCGGGCGGTCATGATAAGCCCAGTTACCAAAGTTTTTGATATAGGCCGGGTGCATATACTGGAATCCGTCCGGCACACCACTTTCAGTAGGGAGGCGTGGTTGTTCGCTCATCTTTTATCTCCAATTAATATTCGTTTATGCGTTGCCCGGGGTTTCTGAAAATTAACCTGTCTGACGTTCCTTCCACTTGTCGGCTTCTTCATCCCAGGTATCCATACGCACATAACTGCTTTGGCGCGAGTCGGAAATCATGTTGGGGTCTACGTCCAGGCCGATGCCTTCAAGGAAGTTCACCAGACCGATACGGTCGATGGTTTCACCCACACGCTCGTGCTCCAGAGCATTCTCTGCCCAGAAATCAATGATTTCCTCGGCCAGTTCCACCAGTTTTTCGTAATCCTTTTCGGTATCCAGCTTCATGAACGGCACGATCACTGTACCCATGGTGTCACCGATTTTCAGGGTGCGTTTGCCCCCGAGCAACAGGGTGACACCTTTGTCATCGCCCGTGCTCAGTGCACGAGTCATTACGTTGATGCAATGCATACAGCGCACACAGTTACGATTGTCCACATCCAGGGTGTCATCATCATTCAGTGACAGCGCTCGGGTGGGGCACATATTGATCACACTATCGACCATATATTTGCGGCCCTTGTCAGCCACGAATTTTTTCACTTCCTTCTGATCGACTTTCATGTCATCGCGCCAGGTACCAATCACCGCAAGATCAGAACGCTGAATGGAGTTCATGCAGTCATTGGGACAACCGGACACCTTGAACTTGAATTTGTAAGGCAGGGCGGGGCGGTGCATATCGTCGAGAAAATTGTTGAC
>QIGJ01000363.1 GCA_003229995.1 Gammaproteobacteria bacterium
GTAAATAGACACTGAATCAATGCCAAAAAGAACAGACCTGAAAAGCATCCTTATCATCGGCGCTGGTCCCATTATTATCGGTCAGGCCTGCGAGTTTGATTATTCCGGCGCACAAGCCTGCAAGGCACTGCGTGAAGAAGGCTATCGCGTTATTTTGGTGAATTCCAATCCAGCGACCATCATGACCGATCCCGAGATGGCGGATGCGACCTACATCGAACCCATTACCTGGAAGACGGTGGCCAACATCATCGAGCGCGAACGACCGAATGCAATATTGCCCACCATGGGTGGACAAACCGCGCTGAATTGCGCGCTGGATCTGGTGCGTGAAGGTGTATTGGAAACATTCAATGTGGAAATGATCGGTGCAGACCGGGACGCCATCGATAAAGCCGAAGACCGTGACCGCTTCAAACAGGCCATGGAAAAAATTGGCCTGGACATGCCGCGTGCAGCCGTGGCGCACAGTCTGGAAGAAGCCTGGCAGGTACAGGCGCAAGTGGGTTATCCCACGGTGATTCGTCCATCGTTCACCATGGGAGGCAGTGGGGGAGGTATTGCATACAACAAAGAAGAATTTGTTGAGATTTGTGAGCGCGGGCTGGATCTTTCGCCCACCAAAGAACTGCTCATCGAAGAATCCATTCTGGGTTGGAAAGAATATGAGATGGAAGTGGTGCGTGACCACAAGGACAACTGCATCATCATTTGCTCCATTGAAAACCTCGACCCCATGGGGATTCACACCGGCGACTCCATTACTGTGGCTCCTGCGCAAACGCTGACGGATAAAGAATATCAAATTATGCGCAATGCCTCGCTGGCGGTGCTGCGTGAAATCGGTGTGGACACCGGTGGTTCCAATGTGCAGTTTGCCATTGATCCTGAAAGTGGTCGCATGATCATCATCGAAATGAATCCGCGTGTGTCGCGCTCATCAGCGCTGGCCTCCAAGGCCACCGGTTTCCCCATTGCCAAAATCGCCGCCAAGCTGGCGGTGGGTTACACGCTGGACGAATTGCAAAATGATATTACCGGTGGTGCCACACCTGCATCCTTTGAGCCGACCATTGATTACGTAGTGACCAAGGTGCCACGGTTTACCTTCGAAAAATTTCCCAACGCAGATTCACGCCTCACCACACAAATGAAATCCGTGGGTGAAGTGATGGCCATTGGCCGCACGTTTCAGGAATCCCTGCAAAAAGCGCTGCGTGGTCTGGAAGTCGGCGTTGATGGTCTGAGCCCGATCATGGATATTGATGCCGATGATGCCATGGAAATTCTCAAACGTGAGCTGAGTACGCCACGGGAGCAACGTCTCTGGTATGTGGGAGATGCATTTCGTGCAGGCATGTCTCGGGATACACTGTATTCGTTGACAAAAATTGATCCCTGGTTTCTGGCGCAAATCGAAGAAATTATCAAACTGGAAATAGACGTTCGCGAGCAGGGCATGACGGCCATGGACAAGGCGCGTGTGTTTGCACTGAAACGCAAAGGCTTTTCCGACAGCCGTCTGGCGAGCCTGTTATCCATGGACGAGGCTGATTTTCGCGCACACCGACACTCACTGGGAGTGCGGCCTGTCTACAAGCGTGTTGACACCTGTGCCGCAGAGTTTTCCACTGACACGGCGTACCTGTATTCCACCTATGAACAGGAATGCGAGGCGCAACCCACGAACCGTGAAAAAATCATGATACTGGGTGGTGGACCCAACCGTATTGGTCAGGGTATCGAGTTTGATTATTGCTGTGTACATGCCGCTTTTGCGTTGCGTGAAGATGGTTACGAAACCATCATGGTCAACTGTAACCCGGAAACCGTCTCGACAGACTATGACACCTCAGACCGCCTTTATTTTGAATCACTGACGCTGGAAGATGTGCTGGAGCTGGTACACTTGGAAAACCCCAAAGGTGTCGTGGTGCAATATGGAGGACAAACGCCGCTGAAACTGGCGCGTGCACTGGAAGCCGCTGGCGCACCGATTATCGGTACCTCACCCGATGCCATTGACCTCGCGGAAGACCGTGAGCGCTTTCAGCAGTTGGTGCAAAAACTGGGTTTTAAACAACCGCCGAACCACACCGCGCGCGATCCGGAACAGGCCGTCAAACTGGCCACTGAAATTGGCTATCCGCTCGTTGTCAGACCCTCATACGTACTGGGTGGCCGGGCTATGGAAATTGTTTATAAAGAGAGCGAACTCAAACGCTATATGCGCGAAGCAGTGAAGGTCTCCAATGATTCACCCGTGCTGCTGGATCGTTTTCTGGACGATGCCATCGAAGTGGATATTGACGCCATTTGTGATGGAAAGCAGGTGCTGGTGGGTGCCATCATGGAACACATCGAACAAGCCGGGGTTCACTCCGGTGATTCCGCCTGTTCCCTGCCGCCTTACAGCCTGTCCGAATCTGTGCAGGCACGCATGCGTGACATGGCGCGCGAACTGGCTCTGGCGTTGAATGTCGTGGGACTGATGAATGCGCAATTTGCGATCAAAGGCGATGATATTTACATCATTGAAGTGAATCCGCGTGGCTCGCGTACCGTGCCGTTTGTCTCCAAGGCCACCTGTCTGCCACTGGCGAAAATTGCAGCACGTTGCATGGCAGGCAAAACACTCGCCGAACAGGGAGTGACCGACGCAATGACTCCCAATTACTTTTCAGTGAAAGAAGCCGTGTTTCCATTTGTAAAATTCCCAGGCATTGATCCCATTCTTGGGCCGGAAATGAAATCCACCGGGGAAGTCATGGGCATCGGCAAAAATTTTGCGGAAGCTTTTGCCAAAGCCCTGCTGGGTGCCGGAGTGAGCCTCCCCTCCGAAGGGGCCGCCTTTATCAGTGTGCGTGATAACGACAAGGCAGGTGCGGTTGCGGTCGCTGAAAAACTGCTTGCACTGGGTTTTGGTATCGTGGCGACCCATGGTACTGCCAAGGTTTTACGCGATGCCGACGTAAAGTGCTCACTAGTGAATAAGGTCGGTGAGGGTCGGCCACACATTGTGGACATGATCAAAAATGACGAAATCAGCCTGATTATTAATACCACAGAGGGTACACAAACTATCGCTGATTCTGGCACAATCCGCAGTAATGCACTACAACGTAAGGTCACTTACACTACAACACTAGCGGGTGCGGAAGCCATGTGTCTGGCCATGGTGCAGGGTGAAAGTTCCGTGGTCAACCGGTTACAGGATTTGCATCAGGAGATGGGGAAATGACGGGGAAAGTACCTTTAACAGCACAAGGCGCAGAAAAACTGCGTGAAGAATTGCGTGAACTGAAAAATGTGGTACGGCCACGCATCATCGCCGCGATTGCCACGGCGCGTGAACACGGTGATCTCAAAGAAAACGCCGAATACCATGCAGCACGCGAGCAACAAAGTTTTGCAGAAGGCCGTATTGCGGATCTTAACGGCAAACTGGGTAATGCGCAGATTATCGACATCACCGAAATCAAGCCCACTGGCAAGATTATTTTTGGTGTGACGGTTGGTTTAGTGGAAGAAGAAACGGGTAAAGCCGTTACTTATCAAATTGTCGGTGAAGACGAGGCGGATATCAAAGTGGGCAAAATTTCAGTCACTTCACCCATTGCCCGTGCGCTGATCGGCAAGCAGGAGGGTGATATCGCCGAAGTGCAAGCACCCGGCGGCATTAAAGAATACGAAGTCCTTGAAGTGAAACACCTATGACCATGTTGGGTATTTCCCGAGCCTGCTGGTGGGCAGGCGCTGAGCGAGTCGCGTTAACCTTATGGGTCGGTGGGTTGTGGATTGCCGGGTATGTGGTTGCCCCCAGCCTGTTCGCCACCCTGGATGACCGCCAACTGGCCGGTCGAATGGCAGGACAGATATTTCAGCTGGTCAGTTACATTGGGCTGGTGGTGGGTGCCAGTCTGCTGCTTTCGGTGATCTTGCAAAAGGGGGGTAACTGGCTGCGGGACAATCGCGCACGCATAGTGTTGTTGATGCTGTTATTCGTCGTACTGAGTATCGGCGTACTGGTGCCGATGATGCAGGAGTTGAAACTCATTGGTCTCGTGCCCGGTAGTGAACAGGCTACGCAATTTGCCCGTCTGCATGGCGCGGCTTCAATTTTACATTTGATCAACAGCTTTTTGGGCCTATGGCTGGTAGCAACGGGCTTTAGTAGTGCGGTGAAAGAACAGAAATAAGGTTGCTCTGTTATGCAGAGCCTCAGCAACCTTTTGAGATTGCTTTCCAGGCAGCGAATCCAAGAACTCCTCGACGGGGCAGGCACCTGATTCAGATCGATA
>QIGJ01000010.1 GCA_003229995.1 Gammaproteobacteria bacterium
CGAACTCGCGACCCCAACCTTGGCAAGGTTGTGCTCTACCAGCTGAGCTATTCCCGCCTGCGCTTCAAGCCGGTGTATTGTACTGGCGGCGTTTTCACTGTCAAGCATCTGAGCAATAAATGTCCGTCTAATTGTCCTCTTTTTGCAGTGACGGCCATGCAGAGCGAATATAAATGACCATGGACCATAGCGTAAGTCCCGCAGAAATATACAAAAAAACAAATCCGGTTTCCGCCGTGGGGAAATCACCGATAGGCTCACGGTACAGCAACAGCACCAGTGCCAGCATTTGTAGAGCGGTCTTGATTTTGCCAATCACCGACACGGCTACCTGTGCGCGCTCACCCAGTTCGGCCATCCATTCCCGCAGCGCGGAAATAACAATCTCCCGGCCAATAATCACCGCGGCAGGCAACGCCAGAAACACGCTGGGGAAGGGTGTGGGGTTTATGTCCACCAGCATCACCAGTGCCACGGCAACCATGAGTTTGTCGGCCACCGGGTCAAGAAAAGCGCCAAAAGCGGAGGTGAGCCGCATGCGGCGCGCCAGATAACCATCCAGCCAGTCAGTCCCGGCCGCCACAGCAAATACCACAGTCACGGCAATGTGAGACCATTCCACCGGTAGGTAAAACAGCACGGCAAAAACGGGGATCAACGCAATGCGCAGCAGAGTCAACAGGTTGGGTATGTTAAAGCTCATGTTTACTCAGGGTATTCGTATTATTCATCCACATGAAACACATCATACACCCGCTGCGCCAGTTGCTTGCTGATGCCGGGCACTCTGACAAGATCTTCCACGCCAGCACGCGCCACCTCTTGCAAACCGCCAAACTGCTTCAGCAGAATCTGCCGACGTTTGGGGCCAAGGCCACTAATGCCTTCCAATACCGAGGTATTACGCGCTTTGGCGCGACGTGCCCGATGACCGGTGATGGCAAAACGGTGGGCTTCATCACGTATCTGTTGAATGAGATGCAGCGCGGGTGAATCTGCAGGCAGTATACGGGGCGCGTCCTCCCGCAACAATTTTTTGCCCGGCGACAGCGCAGCGGACAAAATCAATTGTTCTTCTCCCGGCCTCCGCGCGGGCCCTTTGGACACACCCAGTAGGGTAACGCCGGTAATTTGTAATTCCTCCATCACCGATTCGGCCTCACTCACTTGCCCTTTGCCGCCGTCGATAAGCAGAATGTCTGGCAGCTTGCCTTCGCCTTTTTTCAGTCGGGTATAACGCCGCAACAGCGCCTGTCGCATGGCGGCGTAATCATCGCCGGGGGTAATGTTCTCGATATTGAAGCGACGGTAGTCGGACTTCACCGGTCCTGTGGTGTCCAGTACCACGCACGAAGCTACTGTGGCCTCGCCCATGGTATGACTGATATCGAAACACTCCAGCCGTTGCGGTGGGCTGTCCAGTTGCAGCACGTCCTGCAACGCCTCGAAGCGGCGTAATACGGTACTTTTGGTGGCAATTTGCGCATTGAGTGCGTTTTCTGCATTGGTCACGGCCATCGTCACCCAGCGGGCACGCTCACCACGCAGTTTGTAAGTGATGCGTACCCGATGGCCGCTCTCTTCGCTCAAGACGGTCTGCAATAGTGCTCCTTCGTCATCCAAGGTTGTGTTCACAAGAATTTCTGCGGGCACGATGCGCCCAGCGTGGCCCACCAGATAATACTGGGCGATGAAGGCCGCCAGCACTTCGCCGGACCCGGCTCCTTCAATGTGACGCGGGAAAAAAGTTTTGTTGCCAAGGTTGCGACCGTCGCGCACAAAAAATACCTGCACACAGGCCAGACCACCACCGAGCATCACGGCAATCACATCCAGATTACCGCCCTCACCGCTCACATACTGGGATTCCTGCACCCGCCGCAGGCTGCCGATGAGATCCCGAACCTGCGCCGCCTCTTCAAACGCCAGTGCTGCCGAGGCCTGCTCCATTTGCGCCACCAGCTCGTTGATGACTTTGGCGCTTTTGCCCTCCAGAAACATCGTGGTATGGCGAAGATCCCCGGCATAACGCGGCTTGTCGATCAAACCCACGCAGGGGGCCGTGCAGCGTTGAATCTGGTATTGCAGGCAGGGCCGTGAACGGTTGCGAAAAAAACTGTCGTCACACTGTCGCACCCGAAACAGCTTTTGCAACAGACTCAAGCTCTCCCGCACGGCTCCTGCACTGGGATATGGCCCGAAATACCGCCCTTTGGCACGTTTTGCCCCACGGTGATACGAGAGCCGGGGAAAATCATCACCTTCAGAAAGAAAAATGTAGGGGAAACTTTTATCATCCCGCAGCAGAATGTTATAACGCGGCTTCAGTTCCTTGATGAGATTGCTTTCCAGCAACAATGCTTCATTTTCGGTGTGGGTAACCGTTACCTCTACTCCTTCCACCTGCGCGACCATCGTCCGGGTTTTTGCCCCCTGGGTGGCGCGGGTGAAATAGCTGGTCACGCGCTTTTTCAAATTGCGTGCCTTGCCCACATACAGCACCGTGCCGTTGGCATCCAGCATGCGGTAAACCCCCGGGCGGCTGGTGAGCGTTTTCAGGTATGCTCTGGCGTCAAAAGCGTCAGGTTGGCGAGTGCCTGAATCATCCACAGACATACATTAATTCTTGGCGTCAACCAGTGCGCGCGCCCGCTCAAATACTGCTTGAAACATCGGCGTTGTCAGACGGCGGGTCTGGGTGTTGTAGCGACTGCAATGATAAGAATCCAGCAGAAAAAGACCTTTAGGTTTTTTATGAGGTAGTTCATGTAACTGATTGTGTCCAAAAGGATAATCTTTCAGCTTTAACCCCAGGGCACGCAACACTGCCGCATGTGCAATGGTGCCCAGCGCCAGCACGCAGGCACCCCGACGCAAAGACGCCAGCTCCGCTTTCAGAAACTGGTTGCAAGTACGAATCTCCTCTCCTGTGGGCTTGTTTTGTGGTGGCAGGCATTTTACCGCATTGCTGATACGGCACTGCTTGAGCCGTAAACCATCATCGGCCGAATCCGAAGTGGGAGCCGAGCTGAAGCCGGTGTCAAACAGGGTCTGATACAACAAAATGCCCGCATGATCCCCCGTAAAAGGCCGCCCTGTAGCATTGGCACCGTGCATACCCGGTGCCAGCCCCACGATCAGCAATTTGGGGTTTTTCACCCCAAAAGGCGCAACAGGACGTGCGTGGTAATCCGGGTATTGCCGCTGATTTTCGTCAAGAAAATCACTCAATCGTGGGCACTGACGGCAATTCAGGTCGAAAATGGGGAGACTCATCATTTTATCACTCAGTTTTATGGCCAATTTTTCGGGCCCACAGCATACCAGTTTGTGGCGACCTTTGATTCTCTGCGAACAAAACGGCAAACTGGGTACCTAATCAGTTTGCTTCTACGATAAAGAATACTTGTCTGAACGTCGTTAACCAAACCGAAGCAATACGTTTAAGGGGGTATTTGCATGTTAAAAAAACCAGGAATGATTTTGCTGGCCATCGGTGTCGGTGGCCTGCTCAGCAGTTGCCACATCGAGCAAAAGGATGTGGAAACCATCGCACGCACCACCGACAATTTACGGGTTTATCAGGCAAACGATTTTATTGAGTACAGCGTGGCTGCCGTAACAAACTCCGGCACATTCAATCAGGGCACATTGCGTGTTGTATGGCAACAAACCGAGGATTTAACAGACCCTATCGGTGGCGAGATCAGATACACCGTATTAAAAGAGACAACAACCCTCATCTATGAGCCCGAGAGCACCGAAACAGACGCGACAATCATTCGTTACATCAGCCAGGATAACACTGGAAGTATCACGCTCTATGCCATTGATGATGGTACCGGTCTCTACTGGCTGTATGACCCGGACAATATCGGAACACTGTCTTCTCCCGTCATCCTACCCATCATTTTTGATTCCCCCATGGCGATAGGCGTTCCCCCGCCAAATACCTCCGTCCTCACTACCCCCGTGAAGTTTTCGGTAATGGGAGGTTGCGGTGTCCCGCCAATCGGAATCGGGCTGTGCGGACCCGAAGTATATACATTTAATGACAGCTTTGAGATTGTGGGCGACAGTACTTCTGTCACCACTAATCTGGGTCAATTTTTAAACCCCTTTGAAATAGATTTCAATGGTGGAAGCAACCCACAGGGTTCTCTAGCCCTTGCGTTTCCAGGAGATATTCGTGATGTCTGCGGTACCAGTGCCGACATTATTACACACCGCGGCGACATATTTGTTATGCCAGAAATTGGTATGGTGCAAATGAGAAACACCTGTA
>QIGJ01000169.1 GCA_003229995.1 Gammaproteobacteria bacterium
GGTGCATGCCCGTCGGACTGCATAAATACCCGCGACACCCCTACCCCCACAGCCAGGTAACGACGAGACTCCACCAGAGGACTGTCCTCAAACGCCGCACCGCGCAAATCGTCATAACGCACAAAGGCACCCACAAACCACTTTTTGGCATTCACCGACAATGCCAGCGTCATCCGACTGCCGCTGTACCCCGCCGTTGCATCATAGGCAGACCGGTCTGCATTGGCATAACGGTCGGACACAGTGTAAAAATAATCGTGATATTCTCGGCTCGCAAAAATAGGCCCGACAGACAGATTCCAGCGCCAACGTGCATGCGCCACTCCCTTTATCCACACCCTGTTCAAATAGGGTGAAAACACCCAGCCCTGGTGGCCAATCAACGGGTTCCCCACCGACAATGCCGCCCGTAACGGCAGGCGCAACCACCATTGCTTCTCCCAGCCCCGGTGGCGATGGCCTTGCTGTCCCAGAAAAAATTTCAGGGAAGGCCCAATTTCACCAATAAAGTCCAGATTCGGCATGCCCTCACGCGCACCTCCAGTACTGGACACCGGCAGGCTGCCCGCCACACTGAAATCCAGATGCATCCGATTTTTTTGCAGCAATTCTCCGCGCATACCGTCCTCGTTCACCTTGAAGCGATCCCCTCGGTAAGCGATGTACGGCACCAGCAACCCAATATTTTTCCGCTCACTGGCACCACGATAAGCGGGAACACGCAATACCCCTGCACCTAACCCAATCTCCCATTTGGGTAAATGATAAGCCGCCGCAGGCAGGCTTAATAATAAACTCAACAACAAACACAGGCTCATCATCAATCGGACTCACCCATAATTGCTTACCCATCGTTTTATCAAAGGCCATAATTGCATCATCTCTCCCAGCTCATCGGCTTGCCGCAGTCTGCCTGAAGCCTGAGTGCATCACAAACTCGACGAAGGAGGTGGTTTAGGCGACAATATGCCATTAACTTTACAGCGATATATGATCACACGCGTTATGCCAACTCAATACAAAACAGACGATTTACGCATCCAGTCCATCAAAGAAGTGGTGGCACCGGAAACTGTCATTGCGGAGCACCCAATTTCCAACGCAGCCATGCAGACCACGGCCCAGACTCGTCAAGCCGTGCATAGTATTTTGCACGAATCAGATGATCGCCTGCTAGTGATGATTGGCCCCTGTTCTATTCACGACCCCAAAGCCGCACTGGAATATGCCGCACTCCTCAAAACCCAGTGCGAAGCACTGGCCGATGATCTGTTGATTATCATGCGTGTCTATTTTGAAAAACCACGCACCACAGTGGGCTGGAAGGGGCTGATTAACGATCCTCTCCTCAATGGCAGCTTTGAAATCAATCATGGATTAGGCCTGGCCCGTCAATTATTGTGTGATATCAATAATATGGGCGTGCCCGCTGGCACCGAATACCTTGATTTGATTACACCACAATATATTTCTGATCTCATTAGCTGGGGTGCCATCGGTGCTCGCACAACCGAAAGTCAGGCCCATCGTGAACTGGCCTCTGGGTTGTCCTGTCCTGTAGGTTTCAAAAATGGCACTAACGGCAACCTCACCATCGCCATCGATGCAGTACATGCCGCCAGCCAGCCACATTACTTTTTATCACTGACCAAGGCTGGGAATTCAGCGATCTTTTCCACCACCGGCAACGAAGACTGCCACATTATTTTACGTGGTGGTGGTGGTAAACCCAATTATGATGCACAAAGTGTGGAAACAGCCTCACAGGAAATACAAAACGGTGGACTGACGCCACGCTTAATGATTGATTTCAGCCATGCCAACAGCAGTAAACAATACCAACGCCAGATTACTGTGGGCCAGGATGTGGCCGCGCAGATTGCTGCGGGCGATGTCCGCATCAAAGGGGCAATGATTGAAAGTCACTTGCAGGAAGGTCGACAGGATATTACCGGAAAACAGGACATGCGGTTCGGACAGAGCATCACCGATGCCTGCATCAGTTGGGAAAGCAGTGTACCGCTGCTACGCGAACTCGCCGCCGCCGTACGTTCACGACGCAAAAAAAATGCCTGATGCCCTATAAGTGCCGACTGTAATTACCGTGTTCAGCACCGGCCATCAGATCACGAAAATCCTCACCGCGCAGATGCAACAGCTCGGCATGATCGCCCGCCTCAAAATAAACATCATCACACTCGGCCAGACAGTGGTCCACCGCGACATCAATACCATAAGCCTCACCCAATGGTGGAATGGCACCTAGTTCGCAATCGATAAAAATATCCGCCAGTTCCGCTTCGGTCGCCAATTCCAGACGACGATCCAATTGCTCATCCAGGAGGGAAAACTCCACCTCATGACTGGCGGGTACCACCACCATAAGATAACCACGGTAGTCTTCCGTTATGACACATTTGGCCAGTTTATCGCCAGGCACATGTGCCGCCTCCGCAGTTTCCAGACTGCTACTGGTATGTGCATGAGACACCACCTCATACTCCACACCCCAGCGATTAAGATATTCCCGTAATGTTGCTGCTACTGCCATGAGAACCTCCTTCATGTCTTACCCGCCACTCTGCCTAAGCTATAGACGAGCATGGCAATTTTGTACAGGCATAGCAGCAAAACATTTACTGCATTAATATCGGTGTTTCCGCTAAAATCCCTCGCCATAATTTCGACCCAAAGACACCCATTGGAGACCCCCATGCAGTGCACCATTTACAAAGGCAACAAAAAAACCGACCATTATCTGTACATTGAAAAAGAAAATGATTTTTCCCGTGTACCACAAGCCCTGCTAGAGTTGCTGGGATGTCTGGAGCTGGTCCTCAGTCTGGAACTATCCACCAAGCGCCAGCTGGCCCAGGCAGATGTCAATGATGTCATACAACAACTGACCGAGCAGGGTTATTATTTTCAAATGCCACCCAAGACGGGTGAAGACTTGTTAAGTCAAGGCATTATTAACTGAAAATCCGCCATTGCCACAGAAACACCATTGACCATATGTGGTGATTTTTTTCATGGCATGATTTTTTGTTCCGTTCAACACTCCTCCCGGCTCCTTTAAACGCTTTTGGCATTACGACTCTCTCCCTTTGATGTTGGCTATCCTGCCGCAAAATCGGTTAATAAAAAAGGCGCGAAACCGGCACATAAAAAAACCGGTCAATGACCGGTTTTTTACAGAAAGACCACTCAGATCACACGCCAGCATTCGCATCTACAAGCAACGTTGGTGGTAAACGACTCTTCCGGGGCTATTCCGAATTCAATCTTAATGTATATTTCCCGTCAATGCCTGTCAGACGATAGGCCATGATGCCATGAGAAAACCCTCCGGGGCGCAACTCCTGTTTATCATCAATCCAGACTTTAAGACCACCGCCCATAAAGGTGGCTTCTGAAATCAGAATTTCACCGCCTTTGGCATGTGCTTCGATAGCCGCTGTCAAGTTCACTTCTTTGCCCACGACACTGAAACTGGCATGTTGACTGGAGCCAACATTGCCCACCATGACTTCACCCGTATTCACACCAATGCCCAGTTGCAATGCTGGCAAACGCTGCGCCTGATTACGCTCGTTGACGTCATTCATGGCCAGCTGCATTGATAATGCACAGGCCAGCGCACGTTCAGTGTCATCGTCACGCGTTTTGGGTACACCAAAGGTCACCAGCATTTCATCCCCCATGAGCTTATCGATGGTGCCGTTAAATTGATTCACCACATCAATCATCACATCATAATAATTGTTCAGCACCGCAAGCACATGTTCAGGGCTCAAGCGCTCGATCACACTCGAAAAACCACGAATATTGGCGAATAATAAGGTAACCTCTTCAAGTTCACTACCAATTTTACTGCCTTCCGGTGAAGACAGCAGATTATGTACCACATCATCAGAGACATAACGGCCAAACAAATTCAGTAACAGTTTATTGCGTCGTCTGGCATCTTCCGTCAACGCAGAAATCTCTTTGTGTGCATTGATAATACTCAGTTGCGTGATTATCCGCGCCTGCAATATCTTTGCGTCAATGGGTTTGGTCACATAATCATTGGCACCCAGTTCCAGTAACTCGACGACCTTGTCGCTGTCACTCAGTGCCGAAACCATAATGACCGGCAAAGCCGACATGGAATAATGGCAACGTATTTCCCGCAACACATCGAGCCCGTCGATTCCCGGCATCATGACATCCAGCAATACCAAGTCAAATGCATCTCTCCTTATTTTGTGCAAAGCGTCCTTGCCATCACTGGCCA
>QIGJ01000231.1 GCA_003229995.1 Gammaproteobacteria bacterium
TTATTGTGGTGAACACAGCAGGACAAATTCCATGTGTTTGTTTATAGTTCCCAAGCATAAATGATGCTCCACTCACATTGGCAGGTAAACAAATGAAAAACCGCGCGATCCTGGTAGGCTGTCTCTTTATATTGCTTTTTTCCTTGCTGGCCAATGCGGGTGCCCCCGCCCCCCCGCAGGCTGCCATTGCGACAGCGCACCCATTGGCGACCCAGATCGGTCAGGAAATTCTTAATTCCGGTGGAAATGCCTTTGATGCAGCAGTGGCTGTTACTGCCGCGCTAGGTGTAGTGGAGCCATACGGGTCCGGCCTGGGCGGTGGGGGTTTTTGGTTGTTACACAGGAATGCCGACAATTTTCAGATAATGGTGGATGGTCGTGAAAAAGCGCCCATGGCTGCACGCCGTGACATGTATCTGGATGACAAGGGAGAGGTAATACCCGGTGCGTCCATCAATGGGCCACTGGCGGCCGGTATTCCAGGAGTGCCAGCGGCCATGGTGCATATCGCCAAAAAATACGGCCGCCTGTCCCTGGCAAAAAATCTGGCACCGGCAATCCGGCTGGCGCGGGATGGCTTCAAGGTGGATAAACAATACCGGCGTTACGCCGAAATGCGCTTGAAAACGTTGCAGCGCTTCCCGACGACAGCGAAGATATTTTTGCACAATAATGCAGTGCCCCCATTGGGTTACCGATTAAAACAGAAAGATCTGGCGAATACCCTGGAATCTATTGCACAGCACGGTGGGACGGATTTTTACCGGGGTGCTTTGGCCAAACGTCTGGTGGATGCGGTAAAAAAGGCAGGTGGCATCTGGTCTCTGGATGATTTAAAAAATTATCACATTGTTGAACGGGAACCGGTTCGCACAGAATATCGCGGCATGAAATTAATTTCCGCAGCGCTGCCCTCATCGGGTGGTATTGCACTGGCCAGTATGTTGCAGATGTTACAGCAATACGATTTGCATAAAATGTCCGATACTGACCGGGCGCATTTCATTATTGAGGTGATGCGTCGTGCATACCGCGACAGGGCAGAGTATTTGGGCGACAGTGATTTTGTCGATGTACCTGTTGCGCGTTTAACCAGCACGGCTTACGCCAAAAAGTTGGTAAAGGAAATTCAGATGGATGAGGCCACGCCCAGCACAGCATTAAAGGCGGTGGGCAAACCCAGTGGAGCGGGTAGTGATACCACACATTTTTCCATATTGGACAAAGACGGTAATCGTGTTGCGGCAACCCTGAGCGTTAATTATCTTTTTGGCTCCTGTTTTGTGGTGCCGGGCACCGGTTTTTTGCTCAATGATGAAATGGATGATTTTTCGGCCAAACCCGGCGTTGCTAATGCGTATGGTTTGATCGGTGCAGAAGCCAATGCTATCGAACCGGGCAAACGCCCCTTGTCGAGCATGTCTCCTACATTTCTGGAAGACAAACGGGGGATTGCCATTATTGGCACGCCCGGTGGCAGCCGCATTATCAGCATGGTTTTATTGGCGGCCTTGCAATATGCAGAGGGTGCAGATGCATCATCCATTGTGCAGCTTCCCCGGTTTCATCATCAATACATGCCTGATATCGTGATGTTTGAAGATGATGCATTTTCCGAAAAAGTGGAACAGGAGCTTGCATTACGCGGGCATGTGCTGAAAAAACAAATGTCGCCCTATGGAGGTGGTTTTGGTCATTACGGAAATATGCAAGGCATTGTGTGGGACAAACATAAAAATAAAGTGACTGCCGCCAGTGATGCGCGAGGCATTGGTGCTGCTGTTGTTTTCAAACCCTAAAAATATCCGGGCTTAAAGGGACTTTGTGATGTTCGGTTTTAATCGACAGGCCGCATTACTGGATGATGAATCTGTTTATTGGATGCTGGATGTTTTCGACTGGGCATTGGCTAATTTTAATGGCCGGAAATTACAAGCCGAGACAAAGCTGATTTATCCCAATAACGACTATTTTCCCGGAAAAGAAAGCAGTGTGGAAGGCATGGCGGCTTTGATTTTTACGCAAGTCAAATCCTATGCCGGGATTACTGCGTTACCCTGTGATTTACAAAATGAAACAGGCGTCAGCCATGCTGTACCACCTGAATCAGGTCCGGTTGAATTGCCGGTAGTGCCGGACAGTAAAAAATGGGTATTTACCTATCACACGCATACGCTGAACAATCCCGAAGTCTTAATTGCCTCTTTTGTGCATCAAATTGCCTACCATATTGTTTCTTCGGCCCATCATCCACCACCGGGCGGGAACGAAAACTGGCCACATGCGGCAGAAATACTGGCAACGGTGATGGGTTTTGGTGTGATCATGGCGAATACGGCAAATACACAAAAAATTCGTTCCTGTGGCAGTTGCAGCGGGCCTGCTGTGGAGCGGGAGTCATTTTTATCGCAGTATGATATGAGTTATGCCCTGGCGTTATTTTGCACATTAAAAAATATTCCCGTAAAAGAGGCGATATTACACTTGAAAAAATCATTACGCGCATTTTACAAAAAATCTCATAAAGAAATTTCCAGTACCGATTTTTCCAGCAATGACCGACTGACCGCTTTACGGGCTGCTTGGTTTTCACGTCATCAACCTGTCAGTAAGGACAATGGATAAATGAAGCAATCAATTGAAGTGGTCGATGCACGTATTTCACCCGAAGGGCGTCTTGATGTGCTCTCCCGGCTTGAAGTCAGCAAACTGCTGGATACCAGCCAAGGTGATTTATACAAAATCTTCAGAAACTGTTCTCTGGCTGTGCTGAATTGTGGCAATAGCATGGATGATGGAAAAGAGCTGTTGGAACGTTACAACTCGTTTGATATCAGTGTGATTCAGCAAGAACGTGGCATCAAACTTGAGGTTAAAAATGCGCCGGAAAACGCCTTTGTTGATGGCGTGATGATCAAGGGCATCAATGAACATCTATTTGCCGTGTTACGGGATGTTGTATATGTCAATAATGAAATCAACGACAATCCAAAATTTAATCTTGATACCTCGGAAGGAATAACAACCGCCGTATTTCATATCTTGCGTAATTCAAAAATTTTGCTGCCCATGAAATCACCCAGCATGGTGGTGTGCTGGGGAGGGCATTCCATTAAACGCAAAGAATATGACTATACAAAAGAGGTTGGTCATGAGATGGGGTTGCGGGGAATGGATATCTGCACCGGCTGTGGCCCTGGTGCAATGAAGGGGCCGATGAAGGGAGCGGCCATTGGTCATGCCAAGCAACGTATTACGGGGGGGCAGTATCTGGGTATCAGTGAGCCTGGAATTATTGCCGCCGAATCCCCCAATCCGATTGTGAATGATCTGGTGATTATGCCGGACATTGAAAAACGCCTTGAGGCCTTTGTGCGGGTGGGTCATGGCATTGTGGTGTTTCCCGGTGGTGCGGGTACTGCGGAAGAGATTCTGTATATTCTGGGTATATTATTGCACCCCAAAAACAAGCACATTCCTTTTCCGCTGATTTTGACCGGCTCGGAATGTGCGAAAGAGTATTTTGTGGGTATCAATCAGTTTATTGCAGATACGCTGGGGATCGAAGCACAGCAACGTTACACGGTGATTATTAATGACCCGAGGCAGGTCGCGCACGAGATGGCCGCCGGTCTGAAAAAAGTGCGTAAATTCCGTAAAAAAACCGGGGATGCCTTTTATTTTAACTGGTTGTTGCATATTGATCTGGCCTTTCAGCAACCTTTTTTGCCAACACACAAAAACATGTCAGCACTGGAATTGCACAAAGAGCAGCCTGTACATTTATTGGCTGCGCACTTACGTCGTGCTTTTTCCGGCATCGTTGCGGGCAATGTGAAAGATGAAGGTATTCGTACTATCGAAAAACATGGTCACTTTGAGATCAAAGGTGATGCAAATATGATGAAATCACTGGATGCATTACTTACTTCATTTGTTGAACAGGAACGAATGAAATTACCGGGTAAAAAATATACGCCGTGTTATCGGGTTGTGACATAGCGGTTATACCCATGGGTATATTAAAACATTCTCTGCTCATGTGCGCAGAATCCGGTTATGCCAGATGCGGTTGAGGAGTTCTGGTTGCAGATATACCCGTAGCGATTGAGATTTAGGTCTGACTGCACGCCCTATTGATTCCATGGCGGCGTTAAAATGTCCTGCAATAGAACGACTATTCCGCGTCATTTTGCCTAGCCATGAAATAAATATGACGCACATTCAGACCTAAATCCCAAACGCTACGGGTATATGCAAATCAAAAAAAAGGGGGGAGAGTTTTCATGAAAATTATTTTGTTGGGTGCCCCAGGGGCGGGTAAAGGAACGGTGGCAAAAGTCTTGACGGAACTGGATGGCTCGGTACAGATTTCAACCGGGGACATTCTGCGCGGTGCGGTGCAGGCAGGCACCGAACTGGGCAAGAAAGCAGATGCATTTATGAAAGCAGGGGATTTGGTACCGGATGAATTGATCATGAATATTATGAAAAGCCGTTTGCAGGAGTCGGATTGTAAAAAAGGTTTTTTACTGGACGGCTTCCCTCGTACCATTCCGCAGGCAGAGTCATTGAAAGCCCTGTTGAGTGATCTGGGGATTGCCTTGGATATAGCGGTCAGCCTTGAAGTACCGTGCGAAGAAATTCTGAACCGCCTGACAACACGCCGGACTTGTGAAAACTCAGCCTGTCAGGCGATTTACAACATCAGAAACAGCCCGGTAAAAACTGAGGGTATTTGCGACAAATGTGGTGGTAAAGTGGTGCAGCGCGAAGATGAGACAGAAGAAGCCATTAGTCGTCGTCTGGAAACCTACCATGAAAAAACAGCACCATTGATAGGGTATTATAAGGAGGAAGGATTGTTGATGCCAGTCAATGCAACGGTCACCAGTGAGGTGGTCAGGGCAATTCAGGACCGCTTGACATCCTGAAAACCGATGAATTGCATAAAGACCGGGCCCGGTATATTGTTAGCGGGTTCGGTTTCTTTATGGCGACGATAATTTATAGCGGTTAATTGACGCCTGACTCTGTTGTATCAACCAGGAAGGAAAATTACCATGTCTACATTACGAATCTTTGTACTGGGAATTGTTACGCTCGGACTATTGAGCAGTGTTGCCGTTTTTGCGGGCAGTGACCACGAAAAATCAGCCACGTATCAAATGGCAGAAATCATGCATCGTTTGAAACATTACCCGAGCCCTGAGGGTAAGGATGTATTGAATAAAATCACACAGGCTGCAAACACAACCGAAAATGAGCGCACTGTTGCAACAGGGATGCTGAATTTACAGCATAAAGTGGCAAACGATGATATTCCAAAACTGAAAGCGGTTATTGCCGATAAAAAAGCAACAGCCCATGAACGTGAATTAGCCGACATTATACTGAGCCTGGATCACCGTCCCACCAAGCAGGACAAGGCCAAACTTCAGGCGATGATGCAATAGTGGTTATTTCAGGGTTTACTTCAAATTTATTACTGAGTATCTAACGCAAAGAACGCAGAGGCACAAAGAGCACAAAGGAAAACAGTGCAAACTTTGTATTCTTTGCGTTTTCGCGAATTTTTTCTCATTCCCACGCTCCTGCGTGGGAATGCATACTTGGTGGACCGTGGGAACCAGGAATTACTGAGAATTTAATGCAAAGGACGCAGAGAAAAACAAACCCTTATCTTTGTGGTTAAATGCAGAGTAATCACTCACAGAGTGCTTTAACGCTTAATCCATATTGAACACGGTTTTGCAGAATAACCGGAGTTTCGCACAGACTCCCGACATTTTTTCGAGCACAACCGACTCTGTTACCCGCTCATACATATTGAAGCGCCAGAGGAACATAAGTATGTTCATCTATATTGTAAAAGGCCTGTTGGCCAGCGTGGTGATCACCATCGCATTAACACCGCTTGTTGCGTTTAGCATGGACACGGTTAAAACCGATGATTATCCGCTGCGGATAAACACGCTGACCACAGGCCTGAAACATCCATGGGGACTCGCGTTTTTGCCCGATGGTCGTATGCTGGTGACGGAGCGTGCAGGGCGTTTGCGTTTCATCGCTGCAAATGGTGCGCTTGATCCCAAGCTCATAACAGGGTTGCCGCAAATTGAGGTTGATGGTCAGGGAGGGCTGCTGGACATTGCCCTCCATCCGGATTATGCGAAAAACGGTTGGCTTTATCTTTCTTATGTCGCGTCAAACGAACACGGTAACGGTACTGAAGTGGCCCGTTTCCGGCTTGATGGTTACCGCCTCAAGGATTTTCAAAGCATTTTTCGTATGGACCCCAAACTATCAGGTACACGCCACTTCGGTTCGCGACTGTTATTCGACGAGCAAGGCTATCTTTACATCACACTGGGTGATCGTGGTGAAAAGGAACGAGCGCAGCAGTTAAGTGATCACCTGGGCACGGTTGTTCGTTTGCACGACGATGGCAGCATACCCACCGACAATCCTTTTCGTCATCACCGTAATGTCAAAGCAGAAATCTATACTTATGGAAACCGTAATGTACAGGGAATCACTCAAAACCCCTGGACCAAAGCAATTTGGGCGCATGAACACGGCCCCCAGGGCGGCGATGAAATCAATGTGTTGCAACCGGGGGTGAACTACGGCTGGCCGGTGATCACCTATGGTGTGAACTATGGCTGGGGTACCCGAATTGGCGAGGGCACCACCAAAAAAGGCATGGCCCAACCCATTCATTATTGGGTACCCAAATCCATTGCGCCCTCTGGTATGACTTTTTACAAAGGTGACAAATTTCCTGACTGGCAAGGGAATTTATTCCTCGGTGCATTACGTGATCAAATGCTGGTCAGGCTGGAAATTGATGGTGAAAAAGTAATAAAAGAAGAGCATATACTGAAAGGTAAATTAGGGCGTATCCGCACTGTTAAACTGGGAGCAGAAGGTTATCTTTATCTGCTTATAGATGCAGACAATGGTAAGCTGGTCAGGCTGGAACCCGCCAAATAGGATGATGTCGTGGGTTGCATGTTTTACCGTATTAATAACTGTTTTTTTGTCCAGCATTACTGTTGCGCAAATGCCAGCACCCTTGGGGGAGCCACTGCGTATTACGATTACTGCGGGGCGGCTTGATAACACTTTAGCGGAAACGCCAGCAGCAGCCAGTGTACTGACCGATGATGCACTCCATGGCGCTCGCCAGCAACTTGGCCTAGACGAAGTGCTTGCCGGTGTTCCCGGCGTTTTCGCCGTTAATCGTTATAATTTCGCACAAGACCTGCGTCTGTCCATTCGTGGTTTTGGTGCCCGTGCCAATTTTGGCATTCGTGGTGTGCGTATTTTGGTCGATGGTATTCCGGCAACAACACCGGATGGTCAATCCAGTGTCGATGACATCGATCTCGACACGCTGGAACGTATCGAAATTATCCGTGGCCC
>QIGJ01000153.1 GCA_003229995.1 Gammaproteobacteria bacterium
CATTGATTCTCACCATGAAAACCCATCAGAAATATTTTCATGTCATCGATGCTAACGGAAAACTGATGCCTCACTTTATTACCATTGCCAACATCGACAGCACTCACCCTGACGTGGTGCGTAACGGGAATGAACGTGTGATACGCCCACGTCTGGCTGATGCCGAATTCTTCTGGACACAGGACCGTAAGCAAAGACTCGACAGCCATATTGAAAAATTAAAAACAATATTATTCCAAAAAGAACTGGGGACTCTGCATGACAAAACACAACGTGTCGCACAGCTTGCGGGCAACATTGCGACATCGTTATCGTCCGGCAAAGAATGGGCTGAGCGTGCTGCGTGGCTGGCCAAGTGTGATTTAATGACAGAAATGGTCAACGAATTTCCAGATCTGCAAGGCATTATGGGTCGCTATTATGCGTTACACGATGGCGAGGCCGAAGCAGTGGCGCTGGCACAGGATGAACAATACATGCCACGTTTTGCCGGTGATGAATTGCCTGCGACCGCAACGGGTCAGGCCGTGGCCATTGCCGACAAACTGGACACCTTGGTGGGTATGTTCGGTATCGGCCAACCGCCCACGGGCAGCAAAGACCCTTTTGCCCTGCGTCGTTCTGCGCTGGGTTTGCTACGTATCATTATTGAATGTCAGTTGCCACTGGATTTGCCGGACATGGTGCAGCAGGCAACGGCTGCGTTAGGCCGTAAAATCATAGTAAAAAATGTGGCCAATCAGGTGGTTGATTTCATCATGGATCGCCTGCGTGCTTATTACAAAGACAGCGGCGTAACACCGGAAGTGTTTGAATCCGTATTGGCGCAACGCCCCACACAGCCGTTTGATTTTGATCGTCGTGTCCGTGCAGTCAATCATTTTCTCAGTCTGCCCGAGGCGGAAAGCTTGGCCACCGCCAATAAGCGCATTTCCAATATTTTGCGTCAGGCGGCGGAAAAAAATATCGTCGTTCCCGAAGCCATCGACACCACAAAACTGGCCGATGCCGCTGAACAGGCGCTGGCAACACAACTGGAGGTCATTACCCGGGAAGTGACTCCTCTGTTTGATCAGCGTGATTACGAAACCGCACTGGGCAGGCTTGCCAGTCTGCGTAAAACGGTAGATCCGTTTTTTGATGAGGTCATGGTGATGGCCGATGACACTGCGCTGCGTGATAATCGCCTTGCCCTGCTCGCCCAATTGCGCAACCTGTTTCTGCGTGTGGCGGATTTATCCCGACTGCAAGGATAATCGCACCTGATGATAAACACCGCATTCAGCCGGAGCCAAAATCCGGTGGTCCATTTAATTTTCCGGGAAATATTTTGCCCGGGCAGCGTCATACCTGAGCATTACACTGAGATATAACCTCCTTGACAACATGGAAATAAAGTCTAGGCTTTAACACACTGTTTGGTTTTTTTAAAGGTGTAAAGGAGGTTTTTTATGACAATGGCGATAATATTGTTCGTTGTGCTGTTCGGTTTTGCCTTTTTGTGCATGGCAGAGTCCTGAATTTTTAATACCTAGATCCTGTAAGTGATCGTGCTTGCGCAGTGCAAGCTCTTGATTCGTAGAGTGAATGACAACTTTGAGCGTAATCCTTATTGTGATTGCCGAAAAGTTTCATCTCGCTATACGACTCAAGAGCTTGTGCTGAGTGAGTGCGAGCACTGGCAGGATCTAGGTAATACAAACATTTAACCAATACTGGCCGGGGTCCGCTGTTGCGGGCTCCGGTTTTTTTGTGCCTGCCCGCTTCTGCTAGACTACCCTCCCTTAATTTGCCAGCAGCCACATAGCCAATGCCTTTGATCATTTTGGATCGCGACGGTGTGATCAACAAAGACTCGGATGATTTCATCAAATCACCGCAAGAATTTATTCCCCTGTCCGGCAGTCTGGAAGCCATTGCACGCTTTAATGCGGCGGGTTATTGCGTCGTGGTCGCCACCAATCAATCCGGCGTTGCACGGGGTTTGTTTGATGTGCAAATGCTGGATGCCATACATCACAAGCTGGAAAAATTATTGGCGGCAGTGGGTGGGCATCTTGAAGGTATTTTCTATTGTCCGCATGCCCCGGATGCCGATTGTAACTGCCGCAAACCGAAACCGGGTTTGTTGCAGCAGATTAGCCGCACGTTCGGAACTGAACTGAACGGTGTACCGGTGATTGGAGATTCACTGCGAGATTTGCAAAGTGCGCAGGCGGTGGGAGCAACCCCCATTTTGGTACGCACAGGCAAAGGCGAACGCAGCCTTGCACAATTGGCCGAAGAGCCGGATCTGGCAAATGTGCCAGTATTCGATGATTTAGCAGAGGCAACAGATGCCTTATTAACCGGAAAGCTGACGGGAAAAGCAAATGACTAACAGGTGTTATGACTGATGCAATTTATTCGTTCACTGGTTTTCAGCGTAAGCATGATTATAGCGACAGTATTGATTTCGCTGGTGTTACTGCTGTGTGCGCCGCTGCCATTTCATCTGCGCTCCCGTGCAGCCCGTGTTTACGCCGCCTATGTGGTTGGCACATTAAAGGTCTTGTGTGGTGTGAATTATCAAGTGAAAGGCCGCGAGAATATTCCCGAGGGTGCCACGATTATCTTTTCCAAACACCAGTCCACCTGGGAAACCTATGCATTGCAATTGTTGTTTCCCGCGCAGGTGTGGGTGTTAAAACGCGAGTTGATGTGGATGCCGTTTTTTGGCTGGGGAATGGCAATGTTAAAACCCATTTCCATTGACCGCTCGTCGGGTCGCAAAGCCATTCGGCAAATTATTAAACAAGGAAAGGAAAGACTGGATGCCGGCATCTGGGTAACGATTTTCCCCGAAGGTACACGTATCGCACCCGGCACCTACAAACGCTGGGGAATGGGCGGTGCCATACTGGCGGAAGAGAGCAATTACTCCATTGTGCCAGTGGCACATAATGCCGGGGAATTTTGGGGCCGAGGTGAATTTGTCAAACGGCCGGGCACGATTCAGGTCGTCATTGGCCCGGTGATCGAATCGCATGGCCGTAAGGCTGCCGAGATTAGTGCAGAAGTGGAAAACTGGATGCGCGCGACAATGGCAGAGATCAGTGATGTTGAAAAAAACAACGTGAATGCTCCTGCTAAAACAGCATAGATGGTTTGTAAAGTTTCCCGATAGGCAGGCTAAAAGCCTATCCAAAAATAACGATTTTAGCAAAACGGTGATTTTTAAACCTTTATTTATCAACAACTTAAAAATTGACACTTTCAAAAAACCGAGTTCTCGGACAGGTTCCCAGGGACAATGATTACAATCAAGCAGCTCAGTTATGCTCTGGCCGTTGATAAAACCCGGCATTTTAAACAAGCGGCTGAACGTTGTTCTGTTTCTCAGTCGGCGCTAAGTACGGCCATATCCGAGCTTGAAAGCCAGCTCAAAACACAAATCTTCGAACGCAATAACAAGAAGGTATTGGTCACACCCGTGGGCAAAATGATTCTGGATAAGGCGCGCACGATCAATCTGGGCGTCAATGAACTGTATCAGTTGTGCCAGAGTCAGAAAACCCCACTTGCTTATCCAATGTCGCTGGGCGTTATTCCCACCATTGGGCCATATTTGCTACCAAAAGTGTTGCCGGAAGTCAGAAAACAGTACCCGGATTTTCCGCTCACCATTATTGAAGAGCCGTCAAATGTGCTGGTGGAAAAAGTCAGAAAGGGCGACCTCGATACCGCCATACTGGCGCTGCCTTATGCTATTGAAGGCTTGCATGCCTTTACCTTCTGGGAAGAAGATTTTTTTGTCGTCATCCACCGCACAAACAAGCTGGCCGGTCAATCCGAGATTAGCAGCGAGCAATTGCAGGAAACTCCGCTGTTGTTATTGAAAGACGGGCATTGTTTGAAAGACCATGCCCTCGCTGCGTGTAAATTCCAGGCCGTCGAAATGAAATACTCCCTGTCGGGCACCAGCCTGAATACCCTGGTACAAATGGTGGCTGGTCATATGGGCACCACCCTGGCACCGGAAATGGCGTTGAACCAATTGATTGATGACAATACCGAAATAAAGGCCATTCACCTGAACGAACCGGGCCCACACCGGAAAATCGCTTTTATCACCCGCCTGAATTATGCAGGTACCACCAATATTGAGGTATTGATGGCACTATTTCGACAGCAATTGCACAAAGCCCCAAAGTAAAATCAAGGCTAATCCGCACTGACCAAAAGCCTATCGAA
>QIGJ01000374.1 GCA_003229995.1 Gammaproteobacteria bacterium
CGAAAATAACCAAAACCTCGATCACTCGGTAACAAACAAAGTCAACAAATCATCCAGAAACCGGCGACCCTTTTCCGTCGGCTGGATTCGCTGTAATGTTCGCTCAAGCAAACCAGCCTCTTCAGCAACACGCAGAGGGGAAGCCACCAACATAAGTTGTTGACCCGTATGTGCAGGAAACAATGCAGACTCAAAACCCGCGCTTAAACGCAGTGCATTCATCATAAATTCCAGACCTACGTCCTTGCGTGTTAAAACACGTTCACTCTGGATACCCTGCGTGGTACCCGCCGTATCCATAAAAGCCTGCGGCTGACGCTGTTTGGCAAAACGGGTAATGGTCTGTTGCGCGGCATCGGTGATTTTACCATGCGCACCCGCACCCAACCCCAGGTAATCACCAAACTGCCAATAATTTAGATTATGCGCACATTGGCGTTTTTCTTTCGCATAAGCCGATACCTCATATTGTCCATAACCGGCATCGGCCAACTGTTGTTGCCCGGCCTGTTGCATTTGCCAGGCCAGGTCATTATTCGGCAGCACGGGTGGCTGCACATAAAACGGTGTATTGGGCTCAAGAGTCAGTTGATAATAGGAAATATGCGTAGGCTCAAGGTCGATAGCGGTGGCCACATCTTCAACCGCCTGTGCGGGCGTCTGATCTGGCAAGGCAAACATCAGGTCGAGATTAAAATTGTCAAAGCCAGCAGCATGCGCCATTTCTGCGGCACCAATAGCCTCGCCCCGACCATGAATACGGCCAAGCACTTGCAAAGCATCATCGTGAAAACTCTGCACACCAATGGACAAACGATTAATACCCAACGCCCGGTATTCACGAAACTTTTCCTGTTCGGCAGTACCGGGATTGGCTTCGAGAGTAATCTCCGCATCCGCATTAATACTCAACCGCGCACGCAGGCCGGACAGCAACTGATCCAGCGCTTCAGGAGAAAACAGGCTGGGAGTACCCCCACCAATGAACACGCTCATTATCCGCCGCCCCCAGATGCGCGGCAGGTCTTGTTCGAGATCTGCCAACAAGGCATTGATATAAACCGTTTCGGGTATTCCGTCTTTCATCGTATGGGAATTAAAATCACAATACGGGCATTTGCGTACACACCACGGCAGATGAATATACAGGGACAACGGCGGTAAAGCGGTAAATTGAAACACGGGCATTAAATTCTCAGCGGTCAGGGCGTGCTATGTTATGGCCTGCTTATGATAAAAACCACACCCACGACACATCATAACGCCGTCCTCAACACCTGCCCTGATTCTACCCCGGAAAAATGCAAATGGTAGAATTGGAAAGATCCGGCATAAGCGGCCTGAACGTCATCAACTTACGCACCCATGAACGCGGCCCCTATTCCCTGCGTATTGCACCGGGCGAATGTGTCAGCCTGCGTGGCGACTCCGGCAGCGGTAAATCACTGTTGTTACGCGCCATCGCCGGTCTCGATCCGCATGACGGCCAGATATTACTGGATGACATGCCCAGTACACAGCTCACCGCACCACAGTGGCGCAAGCAGGTTGCACTGTTACCCGCTGAAAGCCAATGGTGGCAGGATGAAGTGGGTGCTCACTTCTCCACGGTAAAATGCCCCTGGCTTGAACCGTTGGGTTTTCGTATGGAAACAATGCATTGGCAGGTGAGCCGTCTCTCCAGTGGCGAAAAACAACGCTTGGCCCTGGCACGAGTATTAATGAACACGCCCCGTGTGCTATTGCTGGACGAACCCACCGCCAGTCTTGATGCCGACAATGTCACCGCAGTGGAAAGACTCATCGAAAAATACCGCTGCGAGACCGATGCCGCCATATTGTGGGTGAGCCATGATACCCAACAGGCAGCACGAATAGGCAACCGGCATTTGCAACTCACCACCGAAGGCATTCGGGAATACACCGCATGATTACCCTCAGTGCTGTGGACCTTGCCCTTGCCGCCGGACTGGTGCTGGCCATGGCCGCGCTGAGCTGGCGCATGCAATTGGGTCTCAGCGGGCAATTGCTCATCGCAGGCACACGTACCGTAGTGCAACTACTGCTCATCGGGCTGGTATTAAAAACGCTGTTTGCCAATGTGGATTTACTGTGGGTAGCGGGTATCTCGCTGATCATGCTGCTGGCCGCCGGGCGCGAAGTCATGGCTCGCCAGCAACGGCGCTTCATCGGCGGGTGGGGTTTTGGCATGGGTACCGGCGCGATGTTCGTCTCCTCCTTCGCCATTACCGTACTGGCACTGACCACCATGGTGGCCACCGACCCCTGGTACGACCCGCAATACGCCATACCCCTGCTGGGCATGTTGCTAGGCAACACCATGAGCGGCATCTCCCTGGCGCTGGACCGGCTCACCACCACAGCATGGCAACAACGCGCCATTATCGAACAACGCCTGATGCTGGGTGCCACCCGACTGGAAGCCATTGCAGAGATCCGCCGCGAAGCCATGCGCAGCGGCATGATGCCCATCATCAACGCCATGGCTGTCGCCGGACTGGTCAGCCTGCCCGGCATGATGACCGGACAGATTCTTGCAGGCAGTCCACCGCTGGAGGCCGTAAAATATCAGATTTTGATCATGTTTTTGATCAGCGCTGGGACCGGATTCGGAGTCACAACCGCACTGTGGCTGGCCTCAAAACGACTGTTCGATGACCGACATCGACTACGGCTGGATAAACTCACCGGACCTCGTTACTGACGATAATTTCCCACTACCCTGTGCGAACAGGCAGCAACAGATATAAAGGAATGGACAAGTCTCGCCCGCAAGGAACTGGCAAAACTGAATGTGGACGAAATCCACAATTTTACTGGTTTATTTTATAAACCCTATCAACAGTTGATAATCATTATTGTCTGCTTTTTGAAGCGCTTGAATGTAAGTCTTACGATGCTCGGCATCCTGACCTGACAAGGCTGCTCCCCAAACCACCGTAGAAACCCCAAGTACTTTTTCTAATACGACATCGGTCATGATACGTCCATGTCGACCATTGCCATTTGGAAAAGGGTGGATTTTCACCAAGCGATGATGAAACCGTGCGGCAAATTCTTTTCGATCATAGGTCGCATTTTCAACCCAATATCGTGCGTCATCCAAAAGATTGCGAAGCTCAACACCGATATAGAAAGGATCAATACCAATATTTTTTTCTGATTGCCGGAAACTACCTGCCCAGGTCCATACATCCCCAAACAAATGCTGATGCAAATCTTTGGCAAACGCTTCCGTTAAAAAATCCTTATGCTTGCGCTGACGGGCCAGCCAGTTATACCCATCCTGAATATTTTGTTGCTCGACCTCATCCAGCTCCTTCCGCATATCAATGTGCGGATATTTTAAACCCGCCATTTCATCAGGATCGAGTGGCGTCGCCCCTTCCGGGTATTCCATTATCATCTGGGAAAACGTACTCATGAATCTTCCCATAAATCGCGAGGCAATTCGCGCACCAAACGATCAGCCTCTCGCTCGACCTGTTTCTCTAAAGCATCCCTGGATAATTGCTGTGCCTCCAATACCATTTGCGCATTGGTTTTATCCACCAGCTTTTGAGCTTTCAATCTGGCACGCATACGCACCATCTCCTCAACAGGCTTGCGTGGCACCAGGGCATATTGCAAATCACAATCCAGCACCTCAGCCACCCGTCGAAGCTGTTTCAGGGTTATGCGATCTTCACACTCCATGCGCTCCATTTGGGAAGCCTGGGATTTGCTGACTCCAAGCTGCCGGGCCAATTGGGGGCTGCTCATTCCCAAGGTCTTACGCAGAGTTCGTATCCAGCCTTCTTTTGGGCGACATTGTACATTAAAATCAATGAGTTGATTCATTTTCGACTGGTACTGCTCACGGAGGATATTTTTCATCACAAAATAACACCCTATATATATGGCCAATTAATATTAAATACACCACATATACATAGCCTATTTTAACAAATAAGGCAATATTTATATTGCCTTATTTTGCCTATCAAGGGAAGAATATGGGTGGTGGCCTCGGTACAATATTCACTGAAAGGGGAAAGACAGCGGCCAGGTCTATAATTTTGGCTGTCTTGTGGTAGCAGAGAGCGGGATGAACCATGCCATTAGATCGTGAGTTATGAATCAGCTTTTAGCGTATCGCCGAACCATGGAGCCATCGCGCGATCTCTTAGGCGTTAAATCAATATAACGTTTTTGACCCCAAATCTTT
>QIGJ01000220.1 GCA_003229995.1 Gammaproteobacteria bacterium
CAGGAGGTGAGTATTTTGACGTTACCGGCTTTTACTTTGTCTGCGCCGGTGAGTTGTTTGATGCCGTTGTGCAATTCTTCCTGTTTGCGGAAACGTATCTGGGTGGCAATGTCGGGGCGCGATACGGCAAAGGTGCCTGCTTCGCCGCAGCAGCGATCTGAGGACACGACATCCGAGCCCATCAGTGTGGAGGCAACATTGATGGGGGCGTAAGTTTTCATCGGGCTGTGGCAAGGGTCGTGATACAGGTATTGTGTGCCATTGCTGTTATCAAGAATTACATTTTTTTCCATCAGGTATTCGTGAATGTCCAACAGTCGACAACCGGGAAAGATTTGCTGGAACTGATATTTTTGCAGTTGGTCCATGCAAGTGCCGCAGGAGACAATGACGGTTTTGATGTCCATGTAGTTCAGTGTGTTGGCCATGCGGTGAAACAGTACTTGATTATTCACTGAAATCTGCTGACCCTTTTTGGTGTCGCCACCGGAGGTTTGCGGGTAACCGCAACACAGGTAGCCGGGAGGCAATACGGTTTGTGTGCCAATGTTGTGCAGCATGGCGAGTGTGGCCATACCGATCTGGCTGAACAGGCGTTCTGATCCGCAGCCGGGAAAATAAAATACGGCATCACTTTGCTCGTTGACTTTTTTCGGGTCACGCAGGATGGGGACGTTTTTGGCATCTTCCAGTGACAGCAGTTGGCGCATCGTTTTCGGCGGGAGCTTGCGGGGTAGGGGTTTGTTAACGAAGTTAACAATTTGTGTGGTGGTGGTCATTTTGCCAGTGGTGGCCGCAGGGCGGGATTTTTTCCGGTTAAGCCCAAGTTTTTTCGCCCAGCGATATGCTAGGTTTTGACCACGAAAACCCCATTGCAACAGCATTTTATACATCAGGTTAATGGTGCGGGGGTCGGTGGCATTAAGATAGGCCATGGAGGCACGGGTGCCGATGCCGGTGCGTTTTTTACCGAAAGATTTGAGCAGGCTACGCATGCGAATCGATACATCACCAAAGTCGATATCCACCGGGCAGGGGGCAAGGCATTTATGGCAGACGGTGCAATGGTCGGCAATGTCGTTCATTTCATCGAAGTGTCGCAGGGAGATGCCACGCCGGGTTTGTTCTTCGTATAAAAAGGCTTCGATAATCAGGCCGGTGGCGAGAATTTTATTGCGTGGTGAATACAGCAGGTTGGCGCGGGGGATGTGGGTGGTGCAGACCGGTTTGCATTTTCCGCAGCGTACGCAGTCTTTAATGTCGTCGTTGAGTGCGCCCAGTTCGCTGGCTTCAAGGATGAGCGCTTCTTGTTGCAACAAGCGTAACGAAGGCGTGTAGGCGTTGTCCAGTCCTGAACCGGCCAGTAATTTTCCGGGGTTGAAGTGTTCTTCGGGATCGACGGATTTTTTATAGTCTGCGAAAGCGGCAATAGTGGCCTGATCCAGAAATTGCATTTTGGTGATGCCGATGCCGTGTTCACCGGAAATGACGCCGCCCAGTTTCTGTGCAGTATCCATGATGCGTTTTACCACATGTTCTGCTTCATGCAGCATGTGGTAGTCGTTGGAGTGTACGGGAATGTTGGTGTGTACGTTGCCATCTCCGGCGTGCATGTGGGTGGCGACGAACAGGCGTGAGTTGCGAATGTCGCCATGGATGGCATCGAGTTTTTCCCGCACGGAGGAGAGTTCGCGGCCGTTGAAAATCTGTTTCAGCGGTTGTTCGATATCGTTGCGATACGAGATGCGCAGTTCGCGACGTTGCAACAAACGAAACAGACTTTGTGTGCCGTGTGGGGGTGTCTGGTCCGCAAAAATGTCCGGGTGATTTTCAGCGTCGTCGTCGAGATTGTCCAGCACCGTTGTCCAGCGGGATTTTATGCTGGAGAGATGTTCGTGCGCTGCCGTTTTTTTGTTAGCGAATATGGTGTCGATCTCTTCGCAAGGGACATCGCCGGGTTCGTAGTCGGCGATTTGTTGATGTTCAGGCATGTCACTGGCTAGGTATTCGAGTACGGCATCAATCATGCGTAATTTATTGCGCGTGGAGTATTCGATATTGATGCGTTCGATGGTTTCGTTGTAGTCCGCCAGCCGGTCCAGTGGAATGACTACATCTTCGTTAATTTTAAAGGCGTTGGTATGGGCGGCAATGGCGGCGGTGCGGGCGCGGTCGGACCAGAAGCGGTGACGGGCTTCGGGGCTGACGGCAATGAAACCTTCAGCGTCGCGAGCATTGGCCATGCGCACGACCGTGGAAGCGGCCTCGGCGACTTGGTCGGCATTGTCGCCAACGATGTCTATCAGCAAAATCATTTTTGGCATTTCACGGCGCGGTGCTTTGGTGCTGTATTTTACTGCATGGACATAGCGTTCATCGAGGTGTTCCATGCCCGCCAGTTTCACATCCGGCAGGGCGTCGAGATAATCTTTTGTTTCGACGATAGCGGGTACTGCGCGTTGCAGGTCATCACCAAAAAATTCCAGGCATACCGTGCGGATGTGCTGTGGCATTTTGTGCAGAATGAAGATGGCGGATGTGATCAGGCCATCGCAACCTTCTTTTTGCACGCCGGGCAGGCCGCCGAGAAATTTGTTGGTGACATCTTTACCTAAACCCTGTTTGCGTAATTCCGCACCAGGGATGCGCAGGATTTCCGGTTTGTCTTTGGGTGTTTTGCCATCGGCCTCAAAGTGATTGATGCGGAATGTGGCTTCGGCCTGTTCATGAATCTTGCCGAGATTGTGATTGAGGCGCTCCGCTTCCAGCCAGTGACCATCGGGCATGACCATGCGCCAGGAAAGCAGGTTATCCAGAGTGGTTCCCCATAACACGGCTTTTTTGCCACCGGCATTCATGGCGATATTGCCGCCGATGCAAGAGGCGTCTTGCGACGTGGGATCAACCGCGAACACATAGCCACTGGCTTCGGCGGCTTCTGAAACACGTCGTGTCACCACACCGGCTTCGACCTGAATGGTGGCAACCTTGTCTTCGACACCTTCAATGTTACGCAAATTGACGGGAGCAAGCGCCTCCAGTTTTTCGGTGTTAATGACCGCGCAGCGTGTTTTTAAGGGCACGGCACCGCCGGTATAGCCAGTGCCACCACCGCGGGGAATGATGCCCAGCCCCAGTTCCACGCAGGCTTTTACCACTTTGGCCATTTGTGCCTCGGTATCCGGGGTCAGTACGACAAAGGGGTATTCAACACGCCAGTCGGACGCATCGGTGACGTGGCTGACTTTGGCCAGCCCCCCGAAATCAATATTGTCGCGACGGGTGATGCGTGAGAGTTTTTGCAGGACTTTGCGGCGCAACGCCTGTTCTGCGGTGAAGTCATTTTCAAAATTGCGAATGGCGGTTTGTGTTGCGTTGATCAGTTCCAGAGCCAGTGGATTTTGCTTGGCGCGTGTGGTGATCTGATTCAGGCGGTGATGCAGGGCATATACCAGTGATTCCCGGCGTTTTGGATTTTGTAACAAGTCATCCTGAATAAAGGGATTGCGGGTGACTACCCACAAATCACCTAACACTTCAAACAGCATGCGTGCCGAGCGGCCAGTGCGACGGCTGCCGCGTAGCTGATTCAGCGTTTCCCAGCACTCGTTACCGAGAAAGCGGATAACGATTTCACGGTCGGAGAAAGAGGTGTAATTGTAGGGGATTTCGCGCACGCGGCTGTTTACATTAGAGGAAGTGGGTGTCGTCATGAGGTTGGAGGGGGGTTCCTGGATGTTAAGATGGTGCGTGAGGATTGGCACCAGAGTTCAGAAGAAGGCTCAGAGAAAACGCGGAGTTTAGCACAGGCGTGACAGTCGCTGAGCAGTGCGGTGCGAAATGTTATTGACCTACTGAAACCGGTGTGTATAATGCGCCCCTCGCTCGGCTGAGGTCGGCGATGCAAGGTGGCAGCAATGTTCGTTTTTAACCCGATTTAAAATGAGTTAAAAATAAAGCTTGACGCTAGCTGAGGTTGACGTAGAATACGCGCCTCGTTGTTGGGCAGCTACGGTGGTTTCGACGTTGCTTAACAACCGTTTCAGGCCAGGCGGCAGGAAACAGATTATTGGTCTCTTGACCACAACGCAGGATGATGTCACCATTGTCCGTCTTTGCCTCGTGGCAGGCAAAGTAGCTCTTTAACAAGATAAGATTAGGTAATTTGTGTGGGCACTTGCGCCGATGGTTTGATGTACAAAAAACTGTTGATGTAAGTG
>QIGJ01000076.1 GCA_003229995.1 Gammaproteobacteria bacterium
CACTTCGCAGCGCCTTGAAGGCCGAAAAATACCCTGTGAAAATTTTGTTAAAATAATGATGCCCAGGCACTTATATCGCCGCAACCTTGCTGATGACGTAACGATATTTCCCTGAACGTTCCGGTTTTATTTTTTCTACACTTTCCACATCGATATTGACACTCTCACCAAGACGCTGCTTAAAACCGGACTTGATATTGGCAACATGCTGCTCTGAAAAATGTTCATCGCCCACCACTTCCACACGAGTCCACTCCAGGGTTTCCTGAATAATTTTAAATGACTTTATTTCTTCCATTTCACGTAACACATAAATCAGTGCCAGCCCGTGCATCACCGTGCCATCGGCAGCAATAATAAAATCAGTCGTTCTGCCGTGAATTTCCTTAAGCATAGGTAATCCGCGACCGCATGAACAGGTTTCCGTACTCAACGAAGCCACATCACCGGTACGGTAACGAATAAAAGGAAAGTCATCGGTGAACAGGTGGGTAATAACCACTTCACCACTTTCCCCGTCCGGCACAACCTTACCCTGCGGGTTTACAATCTCGACGATGATGTCCTCGGCGGTGATGTGCATTCCCCCTTCGGGGCATTCGTGGGCGATAAAACCGGCATCCCGCCCACCGTAGCCGTTGGCAACCTTGCAACCAAAACGGCGTTCAATTTTTTCCCGCTGTTCTTGATACAACCGCTCTGAGGTCACAAAGGCGACCTTGATGCCAATATCATCTAACTGCAAATCATTGTTTTCCGCATGCTGGGCAATGTGTGCCAGCACCGATGGATAACCGAACAGCATACGCGGGCGAACGGAACGAATGACCGCAACAAACTCGTTCAGGTGCGTTTCGGACATTTCAAACGCAGGGAGTAATGTTGAGCGCAGCATGCGGTCACGCAACAAGCGAAACCGATCCTGGGCACCCAGTTCAATCGGCGAACCCCAAAGCACAATTTCCTTGTCGCCGATATCCACATTCCACCAGCGTGTTGCACGCCATTTGGCCGCGACATCGTGACTGACACGGGAATGCCCGATAAAAAACACCAGCGGTTCTCCAGATGACCCTCCCGTGTTGAATGGCGAAAGCTGAGTCGCATTATCAGCTTTCAAGTCCTGCTGGTTTTCCCTGATCACTTTCTTGTCCAGAAAAGGCAACTGTTGAAGATCAGTAACCGATTTCACCGATGAAACATCAAACCCAAGCCCATCAAACAGAGAACGGTAATAGGGCACATGAGCGTAGACTTGAGAAAGGAATGCCCGTAAACGCCGCACACGGTATTGTTCCAATTGTTCAGACGACCACCACTGGCTGTCTTCCATGGCTTTTTTGACACTGACCGTGGTGTGCCCCTTCAGCTTTTCATGCAAGGGGAACATGACGCCGGATATCAATGCGGTGTACAGGTTTTTCATCTCAACGTTGATCAGTCAGCATGCTAATCATGTATTGATTATTTCAGCATACAAACGCAGATAATTTTCTGCGCTACGCTCTACGCCATAATCGGCAAGGCATCGCTTGCGAGCCGCCTCTCCCATCGTCCGTCGTAACGCCGAATCATTAACCAGCAACGTCAATGCGGCAGACAAGGCATCAACATCACCGGGTGGCACTACTTTTCCCTGAACGCCGTCATCGATGACAGTGGGCATTGCCCCCACTGCTGTCACTACCGCCGGTATGCCTCCGCCCATTGCCTCAAGTAAAGCAATGGGCAAACCTTCCGCATATGAGGGCAGGACAAAAATGTCTGCTTTTTCCAGCCACCCGTGTTTATCCTCACCATAGGCAGGCCCAATCAGTTTGATGCGCTCAGTCATACCCGCCTCGTTGATACGGGTCTGCGCTGCATCTGAAATACCCGGGTCATCCTCTCCGCCCACCAATGCCAGAGTGGCTTCGGCTGGAACGGCGCGCATGGCATCGATTAATTCCCACACACCCTTGCGTTGCGACAGGTTACCGAGAAATAAAATAAACACCGTTTGCGCAGCATTTTCTGCTTCCACCGGCTCGTCACGCACAGGAACGCCATTGGCAATAACACGTAATTGTGCACCGGGCAGTCTGTCAGTCAGGGTTTCCTGCCACGTCTCCGACAACACCACTACTCGGTTGGCCCGGCGCGCCAGCCATCTGGCGAGAAACAATAAAGGAGCAGGCAATTCATCCAAAAAATGGTCAAAACGGGCACCATGAATGTGTAACACCACCGGCTTCGCCAATAACCGCGCAATAATCAACAATGTCCCGTCCAGAAAATAGGTCAGCCCACTACAAGTATGAATATGTGCAACCGACCGGCCTTTGCCACGCAATGCGAATGCCCAGCGCTTCCACAAACTGAGACGGGCAACAATGCCCGTCAGCAGGGATCGCCCTTTGGCCGTTTGTTTTGCGGTATTGAAAGGCACAAGTGCCACCCGGTCAGCAAGACTGGACTGACTGATATCACCAATGACCGTTGCCATGCCACCAATGGCCGGAGGCAAAGGGCCAGCCATCACCACATTCAGCCCAGTCATGTCATGGACTTTTTTATCCTTTGAATGGCTAGCGGACACCGTTATTTTCCCGCCATGGCGTAAACATCGCGGTAACGCGCCACACTAACCGGCCAGTTCCGCTCCTGGTCCACAAATTCGCGCCCAGCCTTTCGTAAATCAGCCCAATGCTCGGGTTTGTTAAACAATTCAATCGCTGCATCGGCAAGCGCACCAGAATCACCTGCGCGAAACAGACACCCCGTTTTTCCATCGACAATCAATTCTTTGTGCCCCCCGACATCGGATGCTAATACAATACGTCCCTGCGCCATCGCTTCCAGCGGTTTTAGTGGCGTAACCAGATTTGTCAGGCGCATGGAAAGACGTGGATAAACAAAAATATCCACCAGATTGTAATAGCGCTGCACTTGGTCATGGGGAACCCGGCCGGTGAAAATAACCTGCTGAGCCAGCCCCAAATCCTTCACCTGTTGATGCAACAGTTCATCCTGCGGCCCACCCCCTACCAGCAGCAGGCGCGCCTCTGGATTTGTTTTCAGTATTCTGGGCATGGCTTCCACCAGCAACGGAAGCCCTTCATAGGCATAAAAAGAACCGATAAAACCCAATACCTGTTTTCCCTCAAGCCCGAGTTCACTCAACAATGTAGGATCCACCACACCACCCACTTTAAATTTCTCTGCATCCACCGCATTGGGAATCACCGTAATACGATCTTCTGCAACACCCCGCTTCGCGATATCGCCTCGCAAGCCTTCACAAATGGTCGTCACGGCATTGGCACGCCTGAGCACAAAAGTTTCCATTGCGCGTGTCAAACGATAGCGGAGACCACCCTCACTTGAGGTACCATGATCAACGGCGGCATCCTCCCAAAACGCACGCACTTCATAAACCACCGGAATCCCCAGACGACGCCCCGCCCGTAACGCAGCAATACCATTTAATGCTGGGGAGTGTGCATGCAGGATATCCGGCTTTACCTCAACCAACACGTTCTCCAGCCGACGGGTCAGCGCCGGAATAATCGCTAACTGATTAAGGATGGGTAATTTGGCCAACCAACCTGAAACCGGAGGCGTGCGATAAAAATGTAGCCCATCGATATCTTCTTCCGCAGGCGCATCCGGATAATGTTTTGGACTGGTGAGATGAAAGGTTTCCCAACCCATGGCATGCTGCTGATGCAAAATCGCTGCGGTACGAAAGGTGTACCCACTATGCAGCGGAATGGAGTGATCCAGTACGTGTAATATTTTCATTGACTGCCCAAAACCTGGCGTTGAAATGACTCGTACATAAACAACGACCACAGGGCCGCACTGTGATCCTGCAAACCTGATTGGTGATCATCTATTAAACGGGTCAGGAAACGACGATCAAATATACCGGTATCCAGCAGACAATCACTCAACACGGACTCCCGTACTCGTTCACGCAACGGGCCGCGAAACCATTGTGCGATAGGCACGGCAAAACCCTGTTTTTTTCGATACATGAGATCTTGCGACAAGTGGGGTGCCATAGCCTTTTTGAACAAATATTTTCCGTCACTGCCCCGCAGTTTCAAATCCGGCGACAGACCCGATGTCCACTCCACCACTTTGTGGTCCAATAATGGCACCCGCACTTCCAGGGCATGCGCCATGCTGGCGCGATCCACCTTGGTCAGGATAGGAAGATAGGTCTTCATATCCAGATATTGCATCCTCGACAAAGAATGCTCCGCAGGTGAATTTTTGTCATGCCCTTTTAACACTTCGAGCGCATGATAGCCTTGAAGCTCTGATCGGAATGAGGGTGAAAAAAGCTGCTGACGCAGAGAGTCCTTCAGCACGCAGGAAATATCGAAGTAGCTTTCGACGGGCGTTTTTGCCAGCGACTGAAATAACGCTTTGGCACGAAAAACCCGAGGAGCCCAAAGTGCCTTGGGATACACTTTCCCTAAACCGCCAAACACCAGACTACGAAACCCCTGAGGGAATACGTCACGGAGATTCTGCTCACGCATAAACCACTGATAACGCCGATACCCTGCCAGGATTTCATCACCACCATCACCGGAAAGGGCGACTGTGACCTTTTTCTTTGCCAGCTCACACACCCGGTAGGTGGGAATAGCGGAACTGTCTGCATAAGGCTCATCATACAACATTGCCAGACGATCAATCAGGTCAAAATCATCACTATCTACCTGCCAGGCAGTGTGTTGGGTGTTGTATTGCTTCGCCACTTCATTGGCATAAGCGGATTCATCATAACGTGGGTCGGCAAAAGAAATGGAACAGGTGTTGACCGGATTATCGGACAAGCCAGCCATCATCGCCACCACGGCGCTGGAATCCAGCCCTCCGGACAGAAATGCCCCCAACGGCACCTCTGCGATCATGCGAATTTTCACCGCCTCCGTCATGCGATCGGCAAGTTCTTTGGCGTATTCCTCTTCTTCCTGTTTTGGCAATACCTCGAAGGGCACGTTCCAATACTGTTTGCAAACAGGCGCACGCCCATCCCGGGTGACGGACAACGTGTACCCGGGAGATAATTTGTGTGCGTGGGAAAGTATGGTTTTCGGTTCGGGGACATACCCGTAAGCAAAATAATCTTCAACCGCCGTTGGTTCGATAGTGCGAGGAAGGTCGGGGTGCTGTAAAAGCGCTTTCAATTCCGAACCAAAAATGAAGTGCCCATTGGGCAGCATTGAATAATACAGTGGCTTGATACCCAACCGGTCTCGCGCAATAAACAATTGTTCCTGTTTACTGTCCCATATCGCAAAAACAAACATGCCACGAAAGCGGTCAACACACGCTTCTCCCCATTCTTCCCAGGCATGCACGATCACTTCGGTATCGGAATGTGTACGAAATGTATGGCCCTTCTGGCGCAGCTCTTTTGCCAGTTCGGCAAAATTGTAAATTTCACCGTTGAACACCACAACTACTGACCCATCTTCATTAAACAGAGGTTGCTGTCCGCCGGAGCGATCAATAATGGACAGGCGACGATGCCCCAGGCCTAAGCCCGGCGCAGTATGAATGCCGCCTTCATCCGGCCCGCGATGAAACAGTGATTCATTCATACGCACCAGTAAATCCCGATTCACTTCGCGCTTTGAACGCGTGTCAAAAATGCCTGTTAGCCCACACACAATAACTGTCCGTTAACCCTTTAGGAATGGGCACGCAATAATTTCCCTGTTTAGCATCCCGACTTCAGCCCGTCTTCGCCCGCTCTTCAATCACAAAAGCTCGAAATAGAACAACTATTCCTGCACTTTTGTTCAATCAGAACGAACCAAGTCGGACTAAATTCGGGCGCTAAACCGGGAAGTTATTGCGTGCCCATTCCTTATTATTTTAAACAACATTATTTTAAATGTGAATTAAACGCCAAAAAACACGCTACTGCCGCATCCTTTAAATTCGCACCTTTCTCGTTCCTCATGCTCCAGCGTGGGAATGCATACAGTGGGTTGACTATAGCAAGGTATGG
>QIGJ01000172.1 GCA_003229995.1 Gammaproteobacteria bacterium
TTAATACCGCTCATGGCAGGCACCGTTTGTAGGGCTTTTAGTATCAAAGAGCCCGATGCACGTTGTATGCGCGGAAATTGCCAATTATTACCTGTGAGGCTGCCGATACCATTTGCTCCATGGCAGCTTTCACAAAAATTTCCGTAAAGTGTATTTCCTGCTGCGGTGTCCGTAGAGGCAATAAGCGGGATGGTAAGAGGCTGCGCATCTGTTCCGGGGATAAATTGCTTGTCATCTGCATTGCCTGTGTTACGCAAGCGGCGGAATTCCACCGTCCAGCGTCCGCTTGCAGGGTTCCAGGATGCGCCGGATGTGATATCGGCACGGCTATTGTCCGGTGTTTGGGTAACCACGGCTGGTATTTGATTGCCATTATTCGGGTTACCGCTGAACACAATGGCATCCGCCTGCAAAAGCACATCACCGGTATAAGTTAGACCGCTGGTATGCATGGAAGCAGGGTCGTTGCCGCTGAGGGCGTTATCGGTATGGGCGGGATTCCCTGCGTCGGGAACGAAACCGTTGTTTCCTGTGGATGAATAGGTGAGCAGCAGGTCATCGGCAACACCAGCGGGTTCGGTCCGGCTGGATTGCCATTGCCAGACATCGGCGCTGTCATCGTTATTATTGGTGTGCATCACAGCGACATCGGTGCCGGTATAGTTTTGAGAGGGGTTATCCGAAGAAAGGTTGGCGTGACAGAACGCTGCACAGCCCAGTCCGTTGGCCGCGAATGCATTTTCGCTGTCAGTGACTGGAAACATGAGATAAACGCGATCTTCATCCTCACTGCCTGCAAGCACATGGCTGGCGTTGGCCGCTGATTCATTGGGGCTGCCGGAACTGATACCCGTGTGAACCTTTGCTGTCCAGTTGGTTTCACCATTGCCCTGATCACCATAAATCCATTTTCGGTACTGCGTGCTTTGCGTGTGGCCAGCGTCTTCCCACTGAACCAGGAAATAAATGTACTCATCGTCCCAGGCGGAACCGACGGTAATGTCGGTGGGAATGGCATCAATGAACTGGCTCAAGGGATAATTATTTTGTACCCAACCTTTGATCGTGGTCAGGTGGGTGTTGTTCCAGTCGGTGCTGTCACCATCGGTCGTAATACTGTTGTTGCTGATGCGAGGTGAAATAATGACATTGTCAGAGCCTGCCCCCGTAACGAGTGCAGTTTCCATGAAATCGAGTAAAAGGATTCTGGCACCGGTGTGATTGTGCGAGTTTTCAGTGACGGCCAGGGAAAAATAGCTGTCTGCCGGAATGGAGGTTGGAGCAGGTGTTGTCGGAGTGGGTATCATGGTATCAGGCCCACTGGACTCATTGCAGGCAGATACCAACAGAATAACTGTTGGCAGTAGGAAATTCAGTCCATGCGCCCCTCGGGGTGCCGTGTGTATTTTCATGTTGTTTTACCTTACACGGGAATACAGCGTATCTGTCGAATAGGCAACGCGAGCAAATAGGCAACGCGAGGCAAAATACTTATTGTTGTAGAAACGGTGGTATGCGTACTATTGTTGCCTGTTGAGGTAAAAATAAACATTTTTTATGTACAACCATGCAGTCGTCAATCAGAACGAACGAAGTCGGACTAAATCCGGGCGCTAAACCGGGACGTTATTGCGTGCCCATTCCTTATTGATGATTTCAATTCGTTGATTTCAGAATATCGGAATGGTATCGAATATGGTCGCCAATAAACGTTGCGATAAAATGATAGCTATGGTCGTAACCTACCCTCATTCTCAAATCTAATGGGTACTTATTTTTTTTACAGAGATACTGTAATTCTTTTGTCATTAACTGTTCGTCTAAAAACTCATCATTTGTTCCCTGCTCAATCAAGACCGGAATCGCATGTGTCATTTTTTCTATCAGGTGGTAAGTATCATATTCTGCCCACTCGCTTTTATCGTTACCAAGGTATTTTTGAAAAACCTCTTTACCCCAAGCACACTCAGAGGGGTGGCAGACCGGTGAAAAAGCAGAAACACTTTGGTACATTTTCGGGTTTTTTAATGCACAGATTAATGCGCCATGCCCACCCATTGAATGCCCGCTTATGCTTTTCTGGGCGTTTACCAGGAAGTTTTTCTCGATTAACTTCGGTAACTCCTTTGTGATGTAACTGTACATTTTATAGTTTTTGTTCCAGGGTGGCTGAATAGCATCGATATAAAACCCTGCGCCTTTTCCCAGGTTATAACGATCAGGCACGTCAGACACATCATCACCTCTTGGGCTGGTGTCAGGTATAACCAGTGCGATTCCATGTTTCGCAGCATACCGTTGGGCTCCGGCTTTAACCCGAAAATTATCATCCGTGCAGGTTAGTCCAGACAACCAGTACAACACCGGAACAGCTTGTGTTTCTGCTTGTGGAGGCAGGTATATTGAAAACGTCATTTCACAGTGACAATATTCTGATGTGTGTACGTATCGTGACAACCAGCCATCAAATTCTTTTACAGTTTCAATTTTTTTCATAAAAACCCTGTACGCATCCTAAAAAGTAATCACTGAGCGAATGCTCTTGCCTTCATGCATGTAATCAAAAGCCTTGTTAATATCTGCCAGAGGCATGGTGTGAGTCACCAAGTCATCAATAATAATTTTGCCTTGCATATATTGCTCGACATATCCTGGTAATTCGGTGCGTCCTTTCACACCGCCAAACGCGGTGCCCTTCCAGGTTCTTCCGGTAACAAGCTGAAAAGGCCGGGTATGTATTTCCTGTCCCGCACCTGCAACACCGATGATCGTAGAAACGCCCCAGCCCATATGACAGCATTCAAGTGCCTCCTGCATTACGCCAACATTACCAATGCATTCAAAAGAATAATCAACCCCGCCATTGGTCATATCGTTGATAAACTCAACCAGATTGCCGTTTATTTCTCCAGGATTAATACAATCCGTTGCACCCAATGCTTTGGCTATCTCAAATTTGTTCGGATTAAGGTCTATTGCGATTATCTGTTCCGCTTTCGCCATGATTGCTCCCTGGATAACTGACAACCCAATGCCCCCCAGCCCAAAAACAGCAACAGAAGAACCAGCTTCCACTTTTGCGGTATTGAGAACAGCGCCAATACCCGTAGTAATACCACAGCCGAGCAGGCAGACTTTATCCAGTGGTGCCGCTTTGTTGATTTTGGCCAAAGCGATTTCAGGCACAACAGTATACTCAGAAAATGTAGAACAACCCATGTAGTGATAAATTGACGACCCATTTTTTGAGAAACGGCGACTGCCATCCGGCATGAAACCTGTCCACACCGTGGATGCAATTGACTGGCATAAGTTGGTTTTTGCAGAAAGGCAGTATTCGCACACACCACATTCAGGAATATAAAGCGGTATAACATGGTCCCCAACTGATAAGCCTGTAACATCTGTTCCGCATTCAATGACTTCACAGCCACCCTCATGACCCAGTACGCAGGGAAATACGGCTTCCGGGTCTTCGCCTGATAAAGTAAATGCATCAGTGTGGCACACACCGGATGCGATAACTTTCAGCAACACCTCACCTTTTTTCGGTGCTTCAATTTCTATTTCTTCAATTTCCAGTGGGCGATTAGCGGCCCAAGCAACTGCGGCTTTTCCTTTCATCTGATATTCCTTACCGGTCATATTAATTAACGATAATGGTACACTGTTATAATGATGAGAAGAAGGCTGCCTCTTATATACTCGTGGCGATTGAGATTTAGGTGTTACTGCACGTCCTTTTTATCCCATAACTGCGTTGAAATTCCTCGCAATAGAGTGACTATATCCGTAGAAATTGAAATTTAGGTATAATCGATTTCAAATCCACCGCTCATTAGCGAAGTAATTTCATCAGCATATCGATCAATATGCTTGAAAATAATATTCCTTGGCTACGGCCTACATTCATTGACAATAGCTACCGCACGATAAACACAATATTACAATCATTTCGCAACGTAAGAACACCAAAGCTGTTGGATCCGATAATTTGAACTAAACTCATAAACCCTAATTCAATTCTGCGGTCGCGTTCCGCTCGATTGTAACGTTAGGAATGGGCACGCAATAATTTCCCGGTTTAGCATCCCGACTTCAGCCCATCTTCGCCCGTTCTTCAATCACAAAAGCTCGAAATAGAACGACTATTCCTGCACTTTTGTTCGGCAACTGCTCCTGCGTTGCTCTACCTCC
>QIGJ01000352.1 GCA_003229995.1 Gammaproteobacteria bacterium
CCCGTATCTGAAGATGGGATTCATGATCCGGAAAATGCGGCAACCAACACACTACAGGCACCTGTCGAGGCCATGAAAGATTTCCCTCGGGATGCGCGCGGTGTTATCAATTGGGTGGAAACGCTGAATGATGGACTGATTGCGCCACGCACAGGTTTGACCGGCACAGAAAAAATGCATTCTGTGGATTTTGATGTTATTTTTAAAAACACGGCATCCATGCCTTATGTCCGTTTTCCACATTTGCCACATACCCAGTGGCTCACCTGTAAAAATTGTCACCCAGGTATTTTCTTGCCGCAACGGGGAGGAAATTTTGTCACTATGGCGTCGATTATCGAGGGCGAATTTTGTGGTGTCTGTCACGGCAAGGTGGCTTTTCCACCGTTGCAATGTAATCGCTGTCATAGTGTAGCCCGCGAAAATGTCGGGTTACGTTAGTTTTTTTACGCTGCGCGTATCTTTCTTTTTGGTGCTAGCAGGCACACTGGTGGCCTGTAGTGTTGCGGAGATGGAAAAATTTGCGCTGGAAGGTGATGAGCTGACGGCGACGGCCAAGCCTGAGCGTGGTACCGGGCTTTCACAGAAAGTGGGCGCGAAATTACTTTCTGCCGAATCCATTATTAGTGGTGGGCGTCGATCCTATAAAGGGTTTTCCGGGCAGTTTGGTCGGTTACTGATTGGTGAAGCCGATGAAATCAAGCTGCAAAACCCCGTTGCCGTCGGTGGTGTGGACGGTATGTTGTATATTGTTGATGCTGCGCCGAAAATTGTTTATAAATATGATCTAGTCACCAACGAGATCGAGCCTCTTGGGGAAATTGCTACTCACTTTCAAGGTGACCCCGGCAATATTTATGTTGCCAGGGATCGCTCGTTTTATATTGTGGATTCTGAGGGACGGCAGGTATTGCATTTCAGTGAGCACGGTGAGCTGCGCACCACCTTTCAGGATTTGGCCAATCTTTCGCGCCCCATCGATGTCATCGTTGACGAAAAAACCGGTGATGTGCTGGTCGCGGATGGTTCATTTAGTCACATAGTCGTGTTTAACAGTATCGGTAAAGCGACGAGTGCTATTGGTCAACGCGGTACGGGGCCGGGCCGTTTTCGGGCGATAACGTTTATCACTAGCGGTGTAGATGGTTTGTTCGTACTGGACCGATTGGAATTACCGGTGCAGGTGATTGACCGGCAAGGAAACTACCGTTACTCGTTTGGTGAATCTGAGTTGTTATACCCTAGCGCTATTGCCGTTGACAAAGACCAACGCGCATTTATCGCTGACCGTGCCAGCAATAATATTCTGGTTTATCAAAACGGCCAATTAAGTATGACCTTTGGTGCCAGTGGTTCGGCTCCGGGGCGTTTTCGTTTAATTACCGGTTTGTGGGTAAATGGGAACCTGCTATACGTTGCTGATAGCCTCAACCGACGTGTACAAGTGCTTCGTATCAACCCGTCTGCGGCGTTGCCGGTTATTCCGGGGGGTTGATAGCGTGCGGGCAAATCTTTTTATCTTTCTTTTGTTGTTATTCATAGTACCGATGCTTACAGGTTGTGGTGAAACACGCTATCTGCTGCGTTACGATAAACCCGCCGAGGAAAAAGTTTGGCCTTCATTGCCGGATAAGCCACGTTTTCGCTATGTGGGTCAATTGGTGGGGGAAAGCAATCTCTCAGCTGTGGATGATGGTGGCGCTGGTGCAGCTATCGGGCGGTTTTTCAAAGCTCTGGTTGGTTTGGGTGATGGGCCAGATAATGTGCGTAATTTACTGCGTCCACAAAGCGGTACCGTTGATGCGGCGGGACGCATTATTGTCACCGATGCTGGTCGACAGGCTTTATTCGTGTTTGATCAAAAGCTTGGCACGATGAATATTTGGCGGGGAGCGACCGACGATTTCAATTTTGTATCACCGGTGGGTGTTACAACGGCGAAAAATGGCGATGTTTTGGTGGCCGATTCTGAGCTGCGTCGAGTGGTTCGGCTGGATAGTGAAGGTAATCCGAAGGGAACATTTGGTTTTGAAGACCTGGAACGTCCAACAGGGCTGGCAATTGATGCCAAAAGTGGCCGTATTTTTGTCGCCGACACGGGGGAGCATAATATTAAGGTATATTCCGATAAGGGTAAGTTAGTGCAGGTGATTGGTCAAATTGGCACTAAGCAAGGCGAATTTAATGCGCCGACGCATCTCAGCTTTGTGGGTGACCGGTTATATGTTACTGATACTTTTAATGCTCGGGTGCAACTCTTTGATTCAAATGGAAAATTTATTCGTGCTGTTGGCTCGCGAGGGTTGTATTTAGGCAATTTGGTACGGCCGAAAGGGGTAACGGCGGATAGTTTGGGGAATATTTATATTGTTGAATCATTCCATGATTATTTGTTAGTCTATGACAAGAACTCTCGGTTTTTGCTACCTATCGGTGGTTCCGGCTCTGGTATCGGAAAGTTCTATTTACCCGCAGGGGTTTGGTCTGATCCGCAGAATCGTATTTATGTTGCAGATATGTATAACGGACGGGTGGCTGTGTTCCAGTATCTTTATGGGCCGGGACAAGAGGGTGCTTTAGGTGTGACGCCGACGAGTGAAAGTTTTGCAAGCCGACAGGAAGAAAAATAAGGTATATGTGGCGACATTGATACGCAAGAACCGAGAAAGAGTAAAGAAAAGGATAACAGGAGTCGAAAAAGGATAATAGAAATTGAAAAGCTAAAAATGTGAAGCGGTAGGAGTAGATATGCGAAACAAAGAGGTTGTGGTTGCGAGTATATTGCTGCTTCTGCTCACGGCGGTGTGGGTATCATCGGTGTCAGCTGCGCGCATTGCCGATATTCGCAATACCAAACACAATTTTTCAGATCTTGTGACGCCAAATATTTTGGGAGGGGGGGATACCCGTACGGTGAAAGCAACGGATGAGGCTGAAATTTGCATTTTTTGCCATACCCCACACGGTGCCAATCAGTCCGAAGGGCCACTCTGGAACCGTGCGATTCCGCCCAGTTCCTCGTATACCGTTTATAGTTCAGGCTCCATTGATTCCTCGATTGAACAACCTAACGGCGCATCAAAATTGTGCCTTTCCTGTCATGACGGAAGTATCGCCATTGGCAGTGTGCGTAATAGTAGTGGTAGTGGTGGATTTCAGTCAACAGACATTAGTATGATCGGCACTGGCCCCGGTGGAGTGATGCCACCGGGCGAAGGTAATAATACCGGCTATACTCGTTTTTTGGGTAACGACCTGGGTAACGACCATCCTATTTCGTTGACGTATAATCAGGCATTGTTCTATGCCGATGGTGAAATGCGTGATCCGACAGAGAGCCCGATTCGTGTGCGTGGCTTGAGCCCGCGGCCACAGCTTCAGGATATTCATCTGCAACCGGCCGTACGCAATGCGCCAACGCCTGAAAATGGCCAAGTGCAGTGTATCAGCTGCCATGATCCGCATATTCGTGATACTACGGATGAAAACATCAAATTTTTACGATTGAATCGTTTGCAAAAAACCGCGCCTGATGGTTCTGATAATTTTTTTCCAGCGACCGACATTATTTGTCTGGCCTGCCACACCAAGGCGGGTTGGGAAGGTTCGGCGCATGCTCAACCGAGTGTGGCTAACGAGATTTACACCAATGCCGCTGCTGATGTGCGTGAGTTTGCACGGGGTACCGCCGTGTGGCAGACGGCCTGTCTGGCTTGCCACGATACGCACACTGTGCAGGGTTCACGTCGCCTGTTACGCGGAGGCACAGATGGTGGCACGTTGACTTTAGCCGGTGGTTACACAATCAAGGCCGGTGATGGTAATCCCGCCATAGAGGAAACCTGTTTTGCCTGTCACTCCACTGATGGTGGCACACTCACTTCGCAGGGGATGGGCACCGAGGTGCCAGACATTAAAGAGGATTTTACTAACATGCCTTATCGTATGCCGATTCGTAGCGGGGAGCAGGCGGCAGGCATGGAAGTGCATGATATTGGTAGCACAGGCGAGGATACCCAGAATCTGAATCAGCGTGGCAAGGATTTTATTGAGTCTCGTGCCAACCTGGGCAAGATCACCATGGGTGGATCGCTCGATAATCGCCATGTGGAATGTACGGATTGCCACAACCCGCACCGGGTTACGAGGCGTAGACAGTTTAATCAGGATAATCTTAATGGTG
>QIGJ01000301.1 GCA_003229995.1 Gammaproteobacteria bacterium
ACTTGTCCTCATACTCGGAATCACCGTTTATACCTCTATTTTGTATAGGGTATTGCTGTAACGATCAAACCCGGTATTCATATCGCTCACCTCGTTATACAGCACCCAAATGCAGTTAGACATGGGCCGCAATAAAAAACAGGCAGAGTAAAATGGAAACAATTTTAACCCGATTGGACGATAATGCTGCGCGATCCACCGCAGAGTGGCATTTCCCCGCTGAATCCCGTTCATTTGAATTATCTGCGTTACGCGATCAATCACTCAAACTGACCTCCGTGTTACAAGCCAACGGTTTGAAAAAAGGAGATCGTGTGGCACTCATAATGACAAATTCATCATGCTACGTTGTTGCCTTGCTGGCCATATGGCGTCTCAATGCCATCGCAGTACCATTGCGGCCAAAAGGCAGTCGTCAAACACATTACGCCGACTACGTTCAGCATTGCAACAAAGTGTGTGACTTCAGTCTGATGTTGTTTGACGACGCCGTTACCCGTGAAATATTTCAACATGCCGATTTATCACAACAACAATATGCTGATATTAATGCCCTGATGGAAGTAGCGGTCCACACATCAGCATTTGAAAATGAAGTAAAAATATTGGGTACAGACATCGCTATTCTGCAATTTTCATCAGGCAGTACAGGCGCACCCAAAGGTGTCATCGTTACCCATGAGATGATGATGGCCCAGTTACAAAACATTCATTACAACCATATTGGCTCCCGACGTGGCCGCCCCATTGAGTCGCTGGCTTCATGGATGCCGTTCAACCATGACATGGGTCTTTTTATCGGCGTGTTGGCTCCTGTTTATACCGGCAGTCATAATGTGGTAGCACCTCCGGCATTTTATATGCGCAACCCGCCACGCTGGTTTTCGTTGATGTCACAACACCGTGTGGACATGAATTTCAATACCAATTCCGTATTGGCATCAACACTGAAAACTTTACGACGTTTGCAGAAACAGGATGATATCGATCTGTCCGAATTACACTTGTATATCGGCGCTGAAAAAGTCAGTCCGATTATTGTGCGTCGCTGTTACGATTATCTGACACCGCTTGGTTTTAAACATGAAAACCTGCACATCGGTTATGGCATGGCGGAAAACACCTTAGGAGCTGCTTGCACAAAAACAAAAAACATTAATTTGACAACCTTTAAATTCATCAGCCCAAACTGCCTTGTTTCTGTTGAAAGCTCCAGCGAATCCCTCACCCAAAATACAGGGAAAAACACCATTGAACTGGTCGCCATCGGCGCGATGGATTGGCGTCACACTATCACTATCCAGGATAAGGCTGGCAGCGCACTACCTGAATTAACGCTGGGTGAAATTGCCATTGCGAGCCCCTGTGTGACACCCGGTTACTATCACGACCCGGAAAAAACCGATGAAAAATTAATCAATGGTCGTTTGCTCACCGGCGACATCGGCTTCATGTATAACCATGAATTGTATTTTTATGCTCGTCAGGATGACATGATCAATCATGCCGGTCGCAACATTATTCCCGATGATGTTGAAATGGCCGTTGAAGAATTGTCATTTATTCGTGCTGGTGCCAGTACACTGATCGGCGTGGACAATCCACAAACCGGTTGCGTTGACCTAGTACTGCTGGCCGAAGTCAATGAACGCAGCACAGCAGATGAATTGACCCTATACCAAAAAGCCATACAAGCCTCTGCTTACGAAGCCAGCGACATCATCCTCACCCGCATTATATTTTGCCCACGGGGAACAGTGGAAAAGACATCCAGTGGAAAAAAACGTCGTGCCGTCATTCGCAAACGTTTCATGAATCATCAAATCAATATTGTGAGGAAAGACGATGAACAACGTGCAGCAATATAAAGACCATTGCCGACCAAAACTGACCGAGCTGTTACAGGCCTTAAAACTGGACAAAACCTATTCCCAGGCCGAAGGCAATTATCTGCAAACGGATTCAGGAGAAAAAATCCTCGATCTGGTCGGTGGTTTCGGCTGCACCATACTAGGCCATAATCACCCGGAAATTGTGGCGGAAGCCATCGATGCCCTGACACAGAATGTGGCCATCAATGCCCAGGGTTCCATACGCAAAGAATCGGCACAACTGGCGCAACGCCTCAGTCACCTGACCGGATCGCGACGCGGCTACTGTGTCAACTTCAGTAACAGTGGTGCAGAGAGTATCGAAGCAGCCGTCAAACACGCCTACAAAGTTCAGTTCGATAAAGTACGCCGTGAATATGAACGCCTGACCCGGGTGCTGAATGATCTGTATTACAAAATAGAACGCGAACAACTTGAAATCGAACTCCCCGGCGACAACAAGGACTTGATCGATTTTCGGGATGACCTGGATGAATACAATCTGGCTCAGTTTGAGTTATTCCAGAACAATCCCGTAATGATTGCTTTCAAGGGTGCCTTTCATGGAAAAACCTCGTCTGCACTAAAAGTTACTTTCAATAAATCCTACAGAGAAGCCTTTGAAGGACTATCTGCCATCCAGCCCGCTTATGTGGATATTCGCCGCCCGGAACAAATCGCGGAAATCGTGGATGAACAGGTCAGCACGTTTTATTACCCGGTATTAATCGGAACACGCGTTGAACTACGTCCGATACGCATGACTCGTGTCATCGCTATGATACTGGAAGTGGTTCTCGGCGAAGGCGGTATTCGCCCAGTGCCCGACGACACATTGTCGTACCTCGTCGAGCTGAAAAGCAAACAGCATCTTCCATTGATTATCGATGAAATCCAGACCGGCTGTGGTCGCACCGGTTCAATATTCGGCTACCACGACACGCCTTTGGCCAAAATCGAACCGGAATACATTGCGCTCAGCAAGGCGCTGGGAGGGGGCATCAGCAAAATTGGGGCGACCCTGATTCACCGCAACATCTATGATGCCGATTTTGGCATCTTGCACACTTCCACCTTTGCCGAAGATGATTTTTCCGCCCGGATCGCCAGCAAAACACTGGACATCCTGACCCGCGATGACAATGCCATGCTCAAACGGGTCAAAGATAAAAGTGCGTATCTGCTGGACCGATTACACGCATTACAAAAACGGTATCCAACCCTGATAAAAAATGTGCGTGGCCGGGGTCTGATGCTGGGTGTGGAATTAACCCCGCTGCTTGACCGCTCACCTTTTTTCCGCGCCAGCGGCAAACAAGGCGTGTTGTCATTACTGGTGGCCAGTTATCTGCTGGAATACCACAACACACGAATTCTCGCGCCACTCACCACCATGCTGAAAGGCAACCCCGGAAAAAGTCGCCTGTCGATTCTGCGCATTCAGCCATCGGCCACCATCAGCCAGGAAGAGATCGACCGCTTTGTGGACGGCTTGCGCGAAGTGCTGGAGATTATTGAAAACAACAATGAGTATTGCCTGATCGCCCATCTGCTGGGAGAACCGGTTACTGATGATGAACGCAAAAACTCCAGACATGTGCCCGTGCGCTGGCCCGTCGTCGAAGAAAAAGGCCACATCGATTCGCGTGTCGGTTTCATCGTACACCCCACCACACTGGACAAACTGGTGGAATATTATTTCCCCTCTTTTCACCATTATGAATGGCAAGCAGAACATCTGGAAAACTGGTGGAACCTGATCAGCCGTTTCCTGGAACCGGTACATGTCAAAAGCACCTACATTAAATCCAATGATTTTACGATTGAAAATAATCTGGTGTTTGTTCCCTATATGCCAGACTATATTACCCAACAAAAAAACCACTCCCTCACCCAGGAAGTGCAGGACAAAATACAGGATGCCGTCACCATCGCGCGCGAGCTGGGGGATGACAACATCCCGGTATCCATGGTCGGACTGGGAGCCTTCACCTCTATCGCCACACAAAACGGCCTCACTCTCAATGACTACGAGGTTGCCACCACCACAGGTAATGCCTACACCACCGCATTAACCATACAAGGCATTATGCAAGCAGCGGCCAGTAAAACACTGGACCTGAGCAAAGCCTCCGTTGCTGTTATCGGTGCCAGTGGCAACATTGGTATGGTGGTGTCCCAGGTCATCGCATTAAACGTCGGAAAATTATGCCTGATTGGCCGCCCCGGTGAACGCGGCCTGGCCCGACTCGACTACGTGCGCCAACAATGTCTGCAAGAAATTGCACAAGCCATTTATCAGGAACG
>QIGJ01000249.1 GCA_003229995.1 Gammaproteobacteria bacterium
CAGCGATGTCATGCATTTTGGTGGTGGACAAACTGAAAAAGCGATTAACCTAAGTCCTGGGCAACACACTCTACAATTAGTGTTAGGCAACCACCTTCACATACCACATAATCCACCCGTTATATCTGAAAAAATTACCATTACCGTCAAATAGCCCTGTTTTCAGTATATGCAGCAGAGCCTGGGCAATAAAAACCCAACGCAAAGGCGCGGAAACGCAGGGAGCGCAAAGGATGAAAGGACAATAGACAAAGAAACGCTTTGCGTTCTCTGCGTCTCCGCTTCTTTACGTTAGATTTTATGGCACTGTGATTCATCACTGGGGAATGGTCTGTTCTGCTGAATATAAACCAATGATTTTATTCTCCTGGATATTTTTAGCACTTAATTCATATTTAAGTTTCACGGTTATTTTAACTTATGCGGATAGAGCCTTTTCACAGGGTTTGCTCAAACAGTGGCAAGCCCCACTTTAATGGGTTTCTCTCTATACGTTATGTCAGGAAAAAGCGTGAAACTTCAGGTATGCTTAATGCAGAGGCTGCTGAAATTCTTCCATTACCATGTTTTCCATCCAGGTAAAAGCTTCCTCCAATCCCGGCTGATTGAATAACACCATTAGTACTACCCATTTGACTTGATCAAGATCAATCTCCAGTGATTCCAGTGCCATGATGCGGTTGATGACCAGTTCGCGGCTGGCATCAGTAAGCACTCCCGTTTGTTCCAGAAATATCAAAAAACCTCGGCATTCGACATCCAGCTTTTTTTCTTCCGTTGGGCTGAAAACACGAATGGAGCGTCCCCCATACGAGGTGTGTGTGTCAGCACCTTCTTGCAACACCGATAAATCTTCCAGCCAAGTGAAGGCTTTGTTGATTTCAGTGCTGAGAAAGCCTGCTTCGCGGAGCTGGGTTTTGAGGGTTTCGGGATCCGCCTCCATGGCGATATCATCATCCATATAATTCTCGAAGAGATACATGAGTACGTCGAGTACGTCTTCCTTCATGAGTACCTACTTATGTCTTAAGTCGTATTTTCGCGATGAAAATTAGCTGTTGTTAGTGGTTGCGGCAATTAATTGAGCTGAAAATCCCGCTCAATTTATACGGCTATATAAGCCGCCAGTTGAAGCCACAATTCCCTGTATTTCCAATGTCAACAGCATGGAGGAAACAGCCTCTGCCGTCAATCCGCTGCGTTCCACCAGCGCATCAATGGATATGGGCTCGAATCCCATTTTTTCAAGAAACGGATGGTCAGAAAATACAGGCTCACAGGTGGGGGTGGCGTTTGTGGGTATGTTCGCATGTTCAACAACAAAGGTGGCTAATGGTGCAAGTTCTTCGAGGATATCACGGGTTTCCATGGTTAATTTGGCGCCTTGCTGGATGAGTGTATGGCAGCCTCTGGCCAGCGGATTGTGAATAGAACCGGGAATGGCAAATACCTCGCGCCCCTGTTCGGCGGCGAGCCGTGCAGTAATCAGTGAACCACTTTTGAGTGCGGCTTCGATCACCAGTGTGCCCAAGCTGAGTCCGCTGATAATGCGGTTACGGCGTGGAAAATTACTGGCGATGGGAGGTGTGCCGGGTGGAAATTCGCTGACCAGCGCTCCTTGTTCAGCGATGTGATGTCCCAGTTCCCGGTGACGGGCGGGATAGATGCGATCCAGCCCGGTGCCAGCCACGGCAATGGTTTTGCCATCGGCATTTAGTGCACCTTGATGGCTTGCAGCATCAATCCCCAGCGCAAGGCCGCTGGTGATTGTCAAACCGTGGCGACTGAGTGCGGCGGCAAAATCATGGGCGAGCTGGGAGCCGCTGGCGCTGGGATTGCGACTGCCCACCATGGCCAGTTGGGGTTGGGTGAGCAGGTCGATATCACCACGTATAAATAGAATGGGGGGTGGGTCAGGGATTTCTTTCAGCAGTGCGGGGTAGAGAGGGTCAAGCAGGCCAATGATATAGCAGTGTATGTCTTCGGCCCAGGCCAGTGCAGCATCCACGGCTTGCCAATTGGGTTTTGCCAGATAGCGACGTAGTTTGGGCGGGATGTTTAGGTCATTGTAAGAGGAGCCACGATTCGCAAAAAAACGGGGCAGGTCAGGCTCGTGTTCGAGGATACGCGAAAAACGAATCGCGCCCACTCCCGGGGCATGCAGCAGGGCAAGCCAGTGACGTAGGGTGTCGGTATCGGGTGTGGCTAAGGGGGGTTCTGCAGCGGTGTGCGGTACAGGGGGTGGTGTAGTATCAGGGTGCCGGGAAAAATGGCGGAATATGTCCAAAAGCGGTGCCCCTCCATGGGCCGGATGCTGAGATTTTAGGAATGAAGAGCGTTATCCTAAATTAAATCAGTTAAACCTACTGCGAGTGCCTAATGCACAAAAATCTAAAGCATTTTTCAGAACAGATTGAACTCACCGTATGGGTGATACGCTTTCGTTCAAAATAATCTGAAAAACACTTTACCTTCTGCACCTTAGCCGTTCTCGCTACGGTTTAACGGATTAATTTAGGGTTATGGGTTCCGTACATAATCATACACGGCCATATCGCGTTCGGCTTCCATGACCAGCGCATAACTGACGCGGTCAAAAGTGCGATACACCAGTGCGATACCGGCGCGCTGATCCGGCAAAGTGACTTTTTCGCCGCGTTTTTTGGCATTGTAATCACGCACGACTCTGCCAGCTTGGAATATTGCCAGTACATGGCCGGTTTCCAGGCCATCCTGTTCGCCTTGGTTAAGCACTATGGTTTGAAATTGGCCAACGCGGGAGACGCCGTCAATGACGGCAATAATCTGGCCTTCCACAGGGGTTTCGGGTGGTTTGGGAATAAATGCGCGATCAAGTCCCGAGGCTTTTTTTGGAATCAGACGGTCTCCCACCAGGGTTTCGCGGGTGGAGTCTTTGACGCGCAGGGTGGAGGGGTCACCAAAATCTTCCACTCGGGCATCGGCGACATGCAGGGCTTCGTAGCCAAGGATGTCTCCGGGTTTGGCACCGGGGTTACGATAGGGTTTACCGATGCGCAGTACGGCGTAAGTAGAGTTGGGATCTTCGCCGGGGATCAGGCCTCGGGCATAAATACGGTCGCCGGAGCCGGACATCAAACGCGCATCTTTGCCGGAAAGCACATAACCGGCATTGTCGATTTCGCGTTGGCTGAGTACCCGAGGCTCACCCAAAAACTGCTCAATGGCGTTGAGTGGAATACTGGCAATGGGGGTATCGACACGAGTGGCGTGTACCCGTGGTGACATTTTTACGGTTGCCTGACCCCGGCTGACGCGCAAAATTGGTCGCCCCTGGGCATCATATTCGAGATACACCACGTCACCGGGATAAATGAGGTGGGGGTTTTCGATTTGCGGGTTATAGCTCCAGACTTCGGGCCATTTCCATGGGCTTTGCAAAAAATGAGCGGAGATGTCCCAGAGGGTGTCACCCTTTACCACCGTATATTTATCCGGGTGATCAGCTTTGAGTTTGATGGTATCCGCCAGCACTACGCTGCCAGTAATGGCCAGACCAAGAATGATCAGGCTCAAAAACTTTTTAAAGACCAGATTTTTTTTAACAGATAATACTTTCATCAACACGATGATCCCTCTGTTTATCAGTTTGCCCGAGTTTAGACGAATCATATTCCAGACTCCAGCGAAGCATTTTAAAATTAACAGGAATAAACGCAAACGCTAAACCTGATTTGTGATTTGAATGTATCATTTTTGCGTGTTTTTGAGCAGTGCTATTTATTGGTGTCATGCGGCTTTGTCGAATATGTGCCCAAAATGCATGCCCTGTTTATTCCATTGACTTGGTCATAAAATAAACAAGGCGTAGACTATTCACCTAAATCTTCATTGCTTTGGGTATAATGTCGGCAGCGATTATCATATCTTTTGCCTGTTATCCTGAATTTGACCGAGTTTACATGTCCATACTCACTATTTTACAGTTTCCCGATCCTAAATTACGTCAAAAAGCCGCACCCGTGATGTCAGTGGATAACAGCATCCGCACGTTGGTCGATGACATGTTTGAGACCATGTACAGCGCGCCGGGCATTGGCCTAGCGGCAGTACAGGTTGACATACTAAAACGGGTGATCGTTATCGATATTTCGGAAGACAAAAGTCAGCCGGAATGTTTCATTAATCCAGACATCGTTGAGCGCAGTGGTGATGAACAAATGGACGAGGGCTGCCTGTCTGTGCCGGGTATTTATGAGCCGGTCTCCCGGGCAAAAGAGATCACCGTGCGCTATTTGGATCGTGATGGCAATGCGCAGGAGCTGACGGTAGATGGCCTGCTGGCGGTGTGCATTCAGCACGAAATGGACCACCTCGATGGCAAGCTGTTTGTGGATTATCTGTCGGAAATGAAGCGTAACCGTATTCGCAAAAAGATGGAAAAAATGCGTCAGCATACGATGTGAT
>QIGJ01000377.1 GCA_003229995.1 Gammaproteobacteria bacterium
GGGCGGCTGGAGTGAGTTTTATATGGCCATGTTTCCCGCACATCAGAACTATATTCTTCGTCGGCCCTATTATGCGGTCAAAAAGAAATAGTGCCTGCTGATGACACTGTCCGTAAAGCTGGCCGGGAATACGATTTTCCCGGCCTTCGGCTTCTAAACAGAACACCCATCTCAAGATAAGGAATAGAAATTATGTCGAATACGAATAGATGGATATTTCAACGTTCAATACAACGTTCGATATGGATTTTCACGGGGGACCGTGGGAATCAGAAATTAGAAATAATTCGTGCCTCTCTCCAGTCTGCCAAGCCAAGGATGACAAGTTAAAACTCAATCAGGCCCGAATTTTTTTTGATACCCTTGATGTTGGGAATATTCAGTTTGTTGACTTTTACGGTATCCTGATTACGGATGTAATCCGAAACCACGTCCCAGGCGGGGCGACCTTCACGATTAGGTTCCACACTGGCCCAGCCAGCGACACGGTATTTTTTGCTGGCATTTAATGGCTTGCCATTGACTTCCATATCGGTAATGCGATTGCCAATGGTTTTGGTGGGATCAATGCTGAATTTCAGGCCACCCACACGCACCATGTCACCACCTTGCTGATAATAAGGGTCAGCATTGAAGAGGTTGTCGGCTACATCTTCCAGTATCAGTTTGATGTTTTCCCCGGTTGTCTGGTTAAGGGTCACAGTGGGATAGGTGATCGCAGTTTGTGTCATTACGTGTTCAAAAGTGATGGGTTCACCGGGCAGGACACTGGCACCCCAGCGGAAGCCGGGCGAGAAAGCGATATCGGCATCCTGTGCATCAATCAGCGCATCCAGAATCAATTGATCAAATGAGCCATTAAAGTTACCACGGCGGTAAAGCAACTCATCGGCTACACCCAGCTTTTCTTCCAGTTTTGCTTTGAAGGGTTTACGTACTTTGGCAATATGTGCTGCCATGGCGGCATCGGGTTCCAGTAAGTCGGAAAAAATCGGCAACAGGCTGTAGCGATAACCCTGTACCTTGCCCTTATGTACGTCAAAATCCAGCACGCTGAGAAATTTTCCATTGGAACCGGAATTGATCACCAGCGTGGTGCCTCCGGCATTTTTCACTTTCACCGGCTCGGGCACGGCGTCATGCGTGTGGCCACCCATGATGGCGTCGATACCGCGTACGCGGTTGGCCATCTTCAGGTCAACGTCCATACCATTGTGAGAGAGCAGAATCACAACTTGTGCACCTTTGGCGCGTGCGGTATCCACGGTTTTTTGCATCTTGTCATCACGAATGCCGAAGTTCCAGTCGGGTACCATGTAACGTGGATTGGCGATGGGTGTATAGGGAAAGGCCTGACCGATAATCGCAGTGGGAACGCCGTTAATTTCTTTGATGACGTAAGATTTGAAAACATCTTCCTCCCACTGGTTATCAATAATGTTTTGCGCAAGGAAGTCCATGTGGCCATCGAGATCTTTTTCGATGATTTCTTTGACGCGGTCAGCACCATAGGTGAATTCCCAGTGCCCAGTCATGGCATCAACCCCCAATAATTTGGTGGCATCGACCATGTCTTGTCCGTTGGTCCACAATGAAGTGGCAGAGCCTTGCCAAGTATCGCCACCATCCAGCAGCAGTGATTCTGGGCGTTGTGAGCGGATGTGTTTAATCAGTGTGGCCATATGTGCAAAACCACCGACCTTGCCGTATTTTTTCGCGGCCTCTACAAAATTCAAATAAGTGAAGGCATAGGCTTGCGGAGTGTTTGGGTTAATTCCATAGTGAGCCAGAAAATATTCACCAACCAGATGAGGGGCTTTGCCCTTCATACTGGCAATGCCAATGTTGATGTTGGGTTCACGAAACCAAGTGGGTATGAGCTGTGCGTGGCAATCAGTAAAATGGAGTAATGAAACATTGCCAAAGGCAGGCAGGTCGTATAATTTTTCTTCAGCAACTTGGCCTTTTTTTGCGGCTTGTCCGGGTAACGGGATGCCAGCCGCGCTGGCAACGGCCAGCATTTGTAAAAATTCACGGCGAGAGATATTCATCTAATTAAAGGCTCCTGAGGCTATTTGTGTCTTTCATTACCAATGTAGCGAGTTTTGCACATGGCTGATGGATAAACTTATGTCGCTTTGCAGGTATCTATCCATCTGAATGCTCATTCTACACGCAAAACAGGATTTGATGATTATCACTTAAGGAGTAGTTTGATCCTGGTAAATGCCCGGTTTATACAGAAATTCTTGCGAAATGGGCTCATAGACTTAGTAAACTCAGGGTATTTAGAACATTTTTTTATTATAGTAATATATGATTAAATGTCAATAATTCATTGATTTTTATAAATAAATTTTCGAAAATACGGGTTGATGGTGATATTTCAGTGCGTATTTTGAGGATGAAGAATTTTATGACAGGTTGGTTGACACTTAGCGGGTAAGCTGTGCAAAAGCCACGCCCGGTAGGGCTTAAAAGAGGCGGAATGGAACACAATAACTGATACCAGAGGCGCTCTGATTGAGTCCGTATTTGTTTGTTCTGATTGACGACTGCATGGATCAGAGCAACGCAGGAGCAGTTGCCGAGCAAAAGTACAGGAAGACTCTCTGGGGCACAAACAAATCGCCACGTTTGTTCCGCGCTTTTACGATTGAAGAACGGACATCAAACTGGTACACCGTCAAAACAGCCTTGACAATGTACCAAGCATTTCAGGTGAAGGCAGGTTGAAGCCGGGATGCAAAACAGGGAAGTCATTTCGTGCGCGTTTCTTAACAGTAGATTCCCGGCTGAAAAAACAAGTGTTCTTGCGCGCATGGTGTTCTTTGAAAAGAAATATTGAAGGGTATCCCAGGCCAGGGGTTTTCACGATTGAAATCGGTAATACTCACAGTTGATGCGTTTTCATTGTTATATATTATATACTTGTGGCGTTTGGGATTTAGGTCTGAATGTGAGTTATAGACCGTCGTTGATGTTAATCGCTGGAAGGTTATTACCTTCAGCTTGTTGCGAATAAATGCTGAATGATGTGAAGCGAGCGAATTTCTCTGAATAACTCTGCCCCGGGTCGGGGGTGTCTATTTTCATCGTACTGGAATGGATCTGCACGAGCTGCATTGTTGTGCGGGCTTGCCTGATGAATAAACAGCTGTGCTGTGATGTCCAGGTGACTTGCAGAGATATGTTGTGTATCGGATTTCGGATTAGGTAGCGAATAATTGTGGAGGAAATTCATTGCAACCAAGCAGTGAGGCTATGCAAAATTCCAAAAAGAACAGTCAACCCTGGATCGGGGCCATTGCTATACTTCCCGGCATGGGTGTCTTTAAAGGTGAATCGGGAGACAATCATGAGCATCATCATTGGGCGCATCAGTTGAGCATCGGGTTGAAGCAGCCTGTGCGTATAGTAGTAGAAAAAGATACGTTAGTAGAGGCAAAAGCATTGTTTGTCCGTGCAGGTACACCTCACAGGCTTTTGCCGGGTTCGGTACTGTCTTGTTATTTTGATCCTATCAGTTCGGAAGCAAAAGCCATTCATGCCATGCTTGATGATACTCGTTCTATCGTTGAACCTCCGGCGGAACTTGTTGGACAGGTTATACAAGCCTTTGATGAGACGAGTAGTATTGATAAGGGACTGGTATTATTACGAAGTGCGCTACGTACAGAACCTGATTGTTCAGGTGACAGAAAATTGTTAGAAGTTGTATTGGATGCAGTGAGAGTTAATTTGGAGAAACACTGCGTATTGACACGTAGCAGTCTGGCGAAGTTGACCGGATTATCAGAAAGTCGTTTTTCACACTGGTTTCGTGAACAGACTGGTATGCCGCTCAGGAGTTACCGGAAATGGTTACGTTTGATAGGAGGTGTTGAGCAAGTACTTGCGGGCCAGACATTTGTTAATGCTGCATACAATGCGGGCTTTGCAGATCAGGCACATTTTACCCGAACATTTGTACAAATGTTTGGTGTAAAGCCTTCGGATGTCTTAACCCGAATAACCTCGGATTCAAATGTACCCCAGAGTTAGGAGGTGTGACTAAATAATTAGCATCTTGGCCTTTGTTTCAGACTTGGCTCTACCTTTCCCACCCACGGGGTCGTCTGCTTCAGCTCGTTT
>QIGJ01000237.1 GCA_003229995.1 Gammaproteobacteria bacterium
GTGGGCGTCAGCCTGCTGAATCACACTGGACTGGCTCGGTTTATTGCTCGCGACACCATCGACTATGCCCGCATTGCCCGTGAACTGGCAGACAACCTTAATGAGCTGGCACAGTTACGCCAAAGCCTGCGCATTGCTCTGCAAGACTCGGCACTTTGCGATACGGTGGGTTTTGCTCAGGATTTCGAAACTTGTCTACGTGGGCTGTGGCAGGAAGCCTGTGTGCGCGACGGTGACCAGGGAACAAACACAAATGACTGCATCAAAGAAACGCACTAAGGAACGTGCACGAAATAACTTCCCTGTTTTGCATCCCGGCTTCAGCCCGTCTTCGTCCGTTCCTCAATCACAAAAGCTCGAAATAGCAATCAGAACGAACGAATACGCACTAAATCCAGGCGCCAAACAGGGAAGTTATTTCGTGCCCATTCCTAATAAACAATATTATTGAAGAAGTTATTTCGTGCGCGTCTAAGTCGGCTTGCGGAAAATCAACGTACCGTTGGTGCCACCAAAACCAAAAGAGTTGGACATGACAATGTCGATATTCATTTCGCGTGCAGTGTCCGGCACAAAGTCCAGATCACATTCGGAATCCGGATTATCCAGATTGATAGTGGGCGGAGCCACCTGATCACGAATTGCCAACGCCGAGAACACAGCTTCGATACCGCCCGCAGCACCCAGCAGATGCCCCGTCATGGACTTGGTGGAGCTGATCGCCACCTTGTACGCATGATCACCAAAAGCGGTTTTCATCGCATGAGCTTCACCCACATCACCCGCCGGTGTGGAAGTACCGTGAGCATTGATGTAATCCACGGCTTCCGGGTTAATACCAGAATTTTTCAACGCCAGCTTCATGCACCGCACCGCTCCCTCACCCCCTTCCGATGGCGAAGTCATATGGTAAGCGTCTCCACTCATACCAAAACCAATAACTTCGGCATAAATTGTCGCGCCGCGTGCTTTGGCAAATTCGTATTCCTCCAACACCACCACACCAGCACCATCGCTGAGCACAAAGCCGTCACGATCTTTGTCCCAGGGACGACTGGCCGCTTGTGGGTCATCGTTACGTGTGGACAGCGCACGAGCGGCAGCGAAGCCACCCAGCCCGGTGGTTGAGGTGGACATTTCCGCACCACCGGCCACCATGACATCGGTGTCGCCATATTCAATGAGACGCGCGGCATCACCAATGCAATGCGTTGCCGTGGCGCATGCCGTGGTAATGGCGTAATTGGGGCCTTTCATGCCGTAGATAATCGACAGGTTGCCGGAGATCATGTTGATAATATTGCTCGGCACAAAAAACGGGGAAATCTTGCGCGGCCCACCCTTGAGAAAAGCGTTGTGTCCCTTTTCGATACCGGTGAGACCACCGATGCCAGAGCCAATGACCACGCCAATACGCTCGGCATTGTCTTCCGTCACTTCCAGACCAGAATCACGCACCGCCTGAATACCGGCGGCAATACCGTAATGAATAAACAGATCCATCTTTTTGGCATCTTTGGCAGCAATGTAATCAGTGATATCAAAGTCACGCACGGAACCGCCAAAACGCACTGAATACTCACCGACATCAAAATGTGTGAGTGGCGCAATACCACTTTTACCCGCCAGCACATTTGCCCAGGCATCCGCCACATTCAATCCCACGGGGGAAACCATGCCTAAACCAGTAATCACTACACGTCGCTTAGTCACAAAAAATACCTGTTAAATAGTCTGTTTACTCATGCCTTGCGTATCCAGCCTGATATACCCGCACAACAACAAACTTACGCAATAACAAACTTAGAAAGTGTAACAAAATAACGTGGGCATATGGGTATTCAGGCGCTCGCTCAGCAAGGCGTTTGAACACAGGAATATGTCGATATTTCAAGTTCGAACAACGAAGCTGAGCAAGATGAATGGGCAACCAGTTGTCCAGGTTATTTTGTTACCTAGATCCTGCAAGTGATCGTGCCTGCGCAGTGCACGATATTGATTCGTAGAGTGAATGACAACTTTAAGCGTAATCCTTTATTGTGATTACCGAAAAGTTTCGTCTCACTCTACGCATCAAGAGCTTGTGCTGAGTGAGTGCGAGCACTTGCAGGATCTAGGTGTTACACCTCCCTCGCCAACAAAAAAGGCCGCAATCCACTGGGTGGTTCTGCGGCCTTGACAGTGTAATCCTGTTTGACAGTCTTTCGTTGACAACAGAGGAAACCAACCGCTTCCTCTTGTTCAACAAAATCAGCTGGAATGCGCGGTAACGTAATCCGTTGCTTCTTGTACTGTCGTAATTTTTTCTGCATCTTCATCCGGAATTTCAGTGTCAAATTCCTCTTCCAACGCCATTACCAGTTCCACAGTATCCAGGGAATCGGCACCCAGGTCATCAACAAAAGATGACTCACTGCTGACTTCTTCCTCCTTCACGCCAAGTTGCTCAACAACGATTTTCTTGACTCGTTCCTCAATGGTGCTCATTTCGGATTAACCCTCCAAAGTAATTTCGAAGCGACCCTGACTTTTTGTTTTTATAAGACCAGATAAGTTTATAAAACAGCCCCGAGCCGCGTGGCGGTATTCTAGTAAAAAGCCCGCTCGGTTACAAGCGATAAAAACCTTTACAAAGATACCATATAGTGTTGTTTTTTATAACAATTAATTTTCAAAAGAATAAAAAATAACTTATGCCATGTACATACCACCGTTCACATGCAATGTTTCACCAGTGATATAGGCCGCACCGGGTGAAGCCAGAAAGGCAACGGCGGCCGCAATTTCCTTCGGCTGACCGAGGCGATTCAATGGAATTTCACCGAGCAGTGCCTCCCTCTGAGCATCCGGCAAAGCACGCGTCATGTCAGTGTCGATAAATCCTGGAGCAACGGTATTCACTGTAATGCCGCGCACACCCACCTCCCGTGCCAGCGATTTACTGAAACCAATCAAGCCTGCTTTGGCTGCCGCATAGTTGGCCTGACCGGCATTGCCCGCAACACCCACCACCGAGCTGATACTGATAATGCGACCCTTGCGCGCCTTGGTCATCGCCCGCAAACAAGCCTTGGACATGCGATACACCGAGGTCAGGTTGGTACTGATAATATCATCCCATTCTTCTTCTTTCATACGCATCAGCAAATTATCGCGGGTAATGCCAGCATTGTTGACCAGAATGCCGGGGGCACCGAACGTCTCAGCGATACCCGCCAGCAGTTGTTTAATGGAATCAGCGTCAGTGACATTGAGCGCCATACCCTGTCCAGTGATATCGTTTTCTGCCAGATAGGCACTGATGGATTCGGCACCTTTGTCCGAAGTCGCAGTACCAACAACCCTCGCCCCCTGCTGACCCAACGCCAATGCAATACTTTGGCCAATGCCTCTGCTGGCACCGGTCACCAGCGCGATTTCGCCACTGAGCATATTCATGTTTGTCACCATTATTTTGCCTCTCCAACCGCCTGAACCGTCTTGTCTAAACTGGCGGAATCAGATGTCGTCAAACCGGTTATCTCACGATTAATCCGTTTATTCAGTCCCGCCAACACCTTGCCCGGACCACACTCCACGACCTGTTGTATCCCCTGCGCAGCAAAGGCCAGGACAGTATCCACCCAACGTACCGGGCTGAACAACTGACGTTTAAGCGCATCGCGAATCGCATCTGCACTGTTCTCCGCCTGTACGTCCACGTTATTAAAAACAGGGATTACTGGCGACAGAATCACGATGTCTGCCAGACGCTTGGCCAAACGTTCGGCAGCGGGCATCATCAGACGGCAATGCGACGGTACACTCACCGGCAGCAACAACGCGCGTTTTGCACCGGCTTCTTTAGCCAGTTCCACAGCACGATTGACCGCAGCCGTATTACCCGCGATCACCACCTGCCCCGGCGAATTATAATTCACAGCGGTGACCACTTCATCCACCACACTTTTTGCGGCCTCGGCACAGATTTCACCGACCTTATCATCGTCCAGCCCTAAAATCGCCGCCATGGCACCCTCTCCTGTGGGCACGGCCTCCTGCATAAAACGACCACGGTCAGCCACCAGGGTTACAGCATCCTTCAACGATAAACTGCCAGCGGCCACCAAAGCGCTGTATTCACCGAGACTGTGTCCCGCCATGGCCACAGGCTGTGTTTTCACCAGTGACTGCCAGACACGCCACACCGCCACACCGCCTGCTAACATTGCCGGTTGGGTAATGTGCGTTTTATTGAGCTCCTCCTCCGGACCCTTTTGTACCAACGGCCAAAGATTGTAACCTAAAGCGTCACTGGCCTCCTGAAAAGTCTCTTTGATCGGTATATGAGCTTCGGCCAGCCCCATCAACATACCAATGGATTGTGACCCCTGACCGGGGAAAACTACCGCATACGTCATTTTTTGCTTTCCTGAAATGTGTTGTGTTTTTGTCGGGTGGGCAGTTTTTTTGCCCA
>QIGJ01000083.1 GCA_003229995.1 Gammaproteobacteria bacterium
AAGTTGTTTTTTACTGTCCTGGGACAGGGCTCCAGCTTTTCATCAACATACCATTTTCACCAATAGGGACAATATATGAAAACAATTATTGGCACTTTGGTTTTCGCAACGATCTTCGCAATTTTGATGGCATTGCTCGTGATTTATACGGGCGCATTTAATGTCGCTACCGCGTGGAAAGATCCAGCCCCCATAAGTTGGGTGCTGGAGAGAACCAGAGAAAACTCGATAGAAACCCGTGCTGCTTCGATTGTGGCACCTCCCACCAAAGGTGATAAACAGATTGATTCAGGGTTTCGCAGTTATCGTGAAATGTGTGCAGTATGTCACACCCCACCCGGTGGTAAAGATTCACCAATAACCAAAGGCATGAACCCAACCCCTCCTGATCTTGCCAAAAGCGCAGAACACATGTCGGCTGCAGAATTGTTCTGGGCAACAAAAAATGGCATCAGGATGACCGGCATGCCTGCATGGGGGGTAACACATAAAGACGGTGAACTGTGGGACATTATTGCATTCGTGAAAAAATTGCCCGAAATGGGCAAAGACGAGTACCAGGCACTGGATGCCCGGCTGGAGAAGGGACATGATCACGCCGGTGGTGGTCATGGCGATGATGGCCATGGTGATTCCGAATCACAAAAAAATGATGGCCACGAACACGAAGACGATGGACATGCGCACTAGGAGTCTGTCGAACTTAGGTGATCGTCGCGAGAGGAAAGCCATCTAAAGTCCGACAGGCGTTCTAGACGTGTTTTGACATAAAGCCGGAATCCACATAGAATCCCGCGTTTATGTCGGTCTCATCTGCCATTGGCGAGGGTGGTGCGCCAGAATATTGGCCTTCGGGGCTGGCTGAATGGGTGTTTTGGTTGATGTCTACGAGGGAAACGATTGAGCCGCTGGCGTTAGCTGTGCGTGGGCGTACCTTGGAGGGGTGCCTGCCACTGTCATCGTTACTGCGTTTGTTGCCATTGCTGGCAACAGACGCAGCAGCCTTGTCAACGCAGAGTGATGTAGAATATCTGCTGGAGTTTGGTGTTGATGAAGGAGGCAGCCCCAGAGTCGCGGGGTCTGTTAAGGCCACTTTGCCGCTGACATGTCAGCGTTGCATGGAGACCATGGGATTTTCCGTGTCCACCCAGACCCGGTTGGGTATTGTGTCTTCCCGCGCGGCTGCGCAGCAGTTACCGGAGTGTTATGATCCGCTGTTGGTGCTTGACGATGAAATCACTGTGGCATCTATTATTGAAGATGAACTGATTTTGGCATTACCCTTGGTGGCGATGCACAACAATGAAGAATGCCCGAAGAGCATAGCCTTGCTCAATACCGAGGGTGGGCAAGAGGATGTGACAACAATGCGGCGTGAAAACCCGTTTGCGGTGTTGTCTCAGTTGAAAATTGCTCAGTCGGGGAAAAACGACTGAGAAAACCTGTTAAATATGAGGAATCACAATGGCTGTTCAAAAAAGTAAAGTCACTCCATCACGTCGTGGCATGCGCCGTTCACATGATGCGTTGAAAGCTGCTACGCTGTCGATTGAGCCCACCACGGGTGAAACTCATCGCCGTCATCATGTCAGTGCTGATGGTTATTACCGTGGCCGCAAAGTGATAGCTTCCACCGCTGACGACGAATAATCACTGCCTTTCTTTTTTATTGCGTTGCGTGAGAGTCTAGGAGCCTGTCGGATTTAGGATGAATCGGCTGCGAAAAATCTATTTTGGCCCATTTTCTCGATCATTCTCGTTTAAATATGCTCAATATTCGCCTCAAATGATCAAAAAAATGGACTCAAAATGGCTTTCCCTCGCTACGATCACCTAAGTCCGACAGGCTTCTAGCGTATTGATCAGCATGCAAGGCGTTGGGCGTTTGTTGTGCAGCCTCTTTCTAACTCTGTTTTCACCAGGGTTCGTTCCAAATTACCGATGACTCAAATAATCGCTATTGCCCTTGATGCTATGGGAGGCGACCACGGTCCTTCTGTGGTCGTGCCTGCGGCCTTGCAGGTGCTGTCTGAAACATCCCGATTACACATTGTGTTAGTGGGTGACGAACAGATGCTGACGGCAGAATTGGCGTTGCGTAACAAAAAACCGACCCAGCGTTTGAACATTCAACATGCTTCGCAGCAGGTGGCTATGGATGAAAAACCATCTGTGGCGTTACGTACCAAAAAAGATTCATCCATGCGTGTGGCGATTAATCTGGTAAAGGAGGGGCGTGCTCAGGCCTGTGTCAGTGCGGGTAATACCGGTGCGTTAATGGCGACCGCACGCTTTGTGTTGAAAATGTTACCGGGTATTGATCGTCCGGCGATTATTTCCACACTGCCCAATATCAAAGGCGTGACGCATATGCTGGACCTGGGTGCCAATGTTGATACCAGTGCGGATAATCTGTTTGAGTTTGCAGTAATGGGCTCGGTGCTCACCAGCGCAGTGGAGAATATCGAAGCGCCCACGATTGGTCTGCTCAATATTGGTGAAGAAGAAGTCAAAGGTAATGAACGGGTCAAGGAAGCCGCCCGTATTTTAACCGCCAGTGATCTCAATTACGTGGGTTTCGTGGAAGGTGATGATATTTTCAAAGGCGCGGTGGATGTGGTGGTGTGTGATGGTTTTGTCGGTAATGTTTCATTGAAAACCACCGAAGGTGTGGCAAAAATGATCAGTCACTTTTTGCGCGAAGAATTCAAACGCAATCTGTTGACCCGGCTGGCGGCACTGGTGGCCATGCCTGTACTCAGTGCCCTTAAACGACGTATTGATCCACGACGTTACAATGGTGCCAGCTTTGTGGGTTTGCAGGGCATTGTGATCAAAAGCCATGGCGGTGCTGATGAACTGGCTTATGCCAGCGCTATTCGTGAAGCCATTGTAGAAGTGAAAAAAAATGTACCGGCGCGTATCAGCAAACACGTCGAGGCAGCGATGACCCAAAGAGCCGTAACACAGGGGCAGGCAGTGTGACCACTTTTCAAGCTCAATCCCGCATTTATTCGCGCATCGAAGGTACTGGCGGTTATCTGCCGGAGAAAGTGCTCAGTAATCATGATCTGGAAAAAATGGTTGAGACTTCAGATCAATGGATCACTGATCGCACGGGGATAAAAAAACGCCATATTGCCGCAGACAATGAAACCACTTGCGACTTGGCCGAGCATGCTGCACGTCAGGCCATAGACGCGGCAGGTATTTTACCGACAGACATTGATCTGATTATTGTTGCCACGACGACACCGGATCGTGTTTTCCCCAGTACCGCCTGCCTGTTGCAACAGCGCCTGGGTATTCGTGGCTGTGCGGCTTTTGATGTGCAGGCAGTGTGTACCGGGTTTGTTTATGCTTTGGGTGTCGCGGACAAATTTATTGCCAGTGGCAGTCATCGTCGTGTGTTGGTCATCGGTGCCGAAACCATGTCACGTATTATTGACTGGACGGATCGTGCCACCTGTGTGTTGTTTGGTGATGGTGCCGGTGCTGTGGTGCTGGGAGCCAGTGATGAAGCGGGAATTCTGTCCACACATTTACATGCTGATGGTCAGTATAAGGATTTGCTATCCACCACCGGTGGTGTGTCGGAAGGTTATGGTGACCAGGAGAGTGGTGTGGTGTATATCACCATGCAGGGTAACGAAGTTTTTAAAATCGCAGTGAATACGCTTGGGCGCATCGTTGATGAGACTCTGGCGGCGAATAACATGAAAAAGACCGACATTAACTGGCTGGTGCCACATCAGGCAAATATTCGCATCATCAATGCCACCGCCAAAAAGCTGAAAATGAATATGGATCACGTTGTTGTGACGGTGCAGGAACATGGCAACACATCGTCAGCATCGGTGCCGCTGGCATTGAATGAAGCGGTGCGGGATGGTCGCATTCAGCGTGGCGAAACCGTATTGCTGGAGGCCTTCGGGGGAGGCTTTACCTGGGGATCAGCGTTGTTGCGGTACTAATTAAGGAATGGGCATGAATCATATTTCGCATGGGCAAAAAAACTGCCCACCCGACAAAAACACAACACATTTCAGGAAAGCAAAAAATGACGTATGCGGTAGTTTTCCCCGGTCAGGGGTC
>QIGJ01000082.1 GCA_003229995.1 Gammaproteobacteria bacterium
TGCGTATTCGTTCGTTCTGATTGAACAAAAGTGCAGGAATAGTCGTTCTATTTCGAGCTTTTGTGATTGAGGAACGGGCGAAGACGGGCTGCAAAACAGGGAAGTTATTTCGTGCACGTTCCTAAGGAACGCTCGAACAATAACTGTCATTTTTTGATTGGATAGTGAACCAAAATGGAATTATATACTCGTGGCGTTTGGGATTTAGGTGTCAATGTGCGTCCTATTTATTTCATGGTATTTCATGGTAAGGCGAAATGACAAGTAATAGTCGTTCTATTGCGAGGAATTTCAACGCTGCCATGGGATAAAGAGGACGTGCAGTGACACCTAAATCTCAATCGCCACGAGTATATTACACCACAAGCAGGACAGTAATTTATCGAGCATTACTAAGTAGTAATGCATCATTATTTTAACAAAATTTTCGCCGAATTTTTGAGTGAATCAAGGCGCAGCGAAAGGAGCATAATGAGCTATGTGACAGGAGCTGCAACGCTGAGTCACTCAAAAAAGCAAGAAAATGTTAAAATAATGATGCATTACTGCTTATTACGTGTCATTCCGTCTTGCCATGGAGAAAATATGACGCACACTTAAGCCTAAATCCCAAACGCTACGGGTATAGGTGTAATTAAAGGAGAGTCTGATGAAAAAAGTATTACTGCAAACCGCTATTGGATGCTTGTGTCTATCGGGCATATTGAACACACAGGCATCAGAAGAAGTGTTTCCTGAAAATATTTTTGTCACGCTCAAGGACTCCGGCGAAATTGCCCGATATGGCGGACAATCTGTCTGGAAGGGTGACCCGGTCATGCTTTACAACGCCATCACGCCGGATGGCCAACACCTAGTGGTCAGCAGCCCGAAAACAGGCAGTATCTACGTATTTGATACCAAAACACACAAACGTCTGGCAAAGGTCAAAGTTGGTAAAGCTCCCAAAGGCCTAAAAGTGTCACCTGATGGAAAAGAGGCCTATGTGGCCAACGAAGCTGAAGCGACCGTCAGTGTTGTTGATCTGATAAATTACAGCGTTGTCAGCACAATAAACGTGGATAAAACACCACACAATATCCATTTCAGTAATGATGGAAAACAGGCTTATGTCACCCTGCAAGGAGGCGCAGGCCTTGGCGTCATCAACACTCAAACACGCAAGTATGTAAAAGTAATCCCGACGCCGGGGATTCCCAACCCACACAATTTGGATATTTCCAAAGACGGAAAGACCGTCTATATCCGTGACCTTGGCAACACTGTCGGTGTGTTGGACTTAACCTCTGGAAAAATGAAAAAGGTGATCACCGTTGGGCAGGGTCATGCTGGAATTGATATTACCCCCGATGGAAAATATATTTTTACCGGTGCCATTGCTGATGATGTAGTGACTGTCATTGATGCGCAAAGCTTAAATGTCATAAAAAAAATAAAAGTTGGCTTTGGACCTCATGGTGTACGCAGCAGCAAAGATAGTCGCTGGCTTTATGTTGCCATTACTGCGGAAGACAAATTTGTCGTGATCGACACCCGAACCTTTGACATTGTGCAAGAGTATAACCTCCCGTCTTTCCCGTTCTGGATTGCCGTTAACGGAAATCCTTAAGAAACATGTACATTTCTTACAGCACGTAAAGCAACATAATCAAATAATGCGAAATACTGCCAGCCAGTACAAACAGGTGCCAGATACCATGCGCGTGTTTGATTCGTTCATCAAGAACATAAAAAATAATGCCGCCGGTATAAAACAGCCCGCCCAACACCAACAATACCAGCCCACCCGTGGGCATAACCTGAACAAGAGGATACAAAGCCACCACGATCAGCCAACCCATGAGCAGATAGATAACCATCTGGATGCTGCGCGAACCCTGCCGATGCAGGGTATCTACCACAATACCGATAATCGCCAGCCCCCAGACAATACCAAACAGACTCCAGCCCCAACTGCCACGTAAAGTTATCAGGGTCAAAGGGGTATAAGTGCCTGCAATGAGCAGATAAATGGCAACATGATCCAGTTTCAGGAATATCTGTTTGGCCCGCCCGCGCAGAGAGTGATACAACGTTGACAGGGTATACAACAAAAACAGGGATGTGCCGTAGATACTGAAGCTGATGATTTTCCAAATATCGCCCTGCAACGTAGCAAACACCACCAGCACCACCAAGCCAGCCAGAGCCAGCGCGGCACCGACAAGGTGAGTGATGCTGTTGAAACGTTCACCGTAATACATGCGAACTCCGATTTATATTTTTAGCCGATTGTCAGTGTAAAACGGAGGAAATCCACACATGGATACTTATCGTTTCCGATGACGCACATCCAGTTTGTCGCGCAAACGGTCGCCCAGCAAATTGACCGACAAGACCACTAGCATCAAAGCTACACCGGGCACCAGCACCATGTGCGGCGCAACCAGCAAATACCGCGCACCGTCACGTATCATGCTGCCCCAGGAAGCCTCCGGCGGTTGCACCCCCAGCCCGAGAAACGACAAACCCGCCTCAGCGATAACAATACCAGCAATGCCAAAGCTCGCTTCAACGATCAACGGAGCCATCAGCAACGGCAGCAAATGTCGAAATACAATGCGTCCCGTGCCTGCACCCAATGCAACGGCCGCCTGCACATGTTCGCGGTGTTTGAGACTCAGCACCTGCGCCCGCGCCAACCGCGCATACCCCACCCAGCCCACCACACTCAGTGCAATCACCACGTTTTCAATACCAGGGCCGAGAATACCTGCCAATGCAATCGCCAACAGGATGCCGGGAAAAGCGAGAAAAATATCGATGATGCGCACCACCAATAAATCCCAACGACCACCGAGGTAACCGCTAAACGTACCAATAGCCGTACCAACAATGGTGGACACCAGCACCACCCACAGCGCAACGATAAACGAAGTCTGTGCCCCAGCCAGCGTGCGTTCTGCCAGTGAACGCCCAAGGTCATCAGCCCCCAGCCACAGCTCACTGCCCGGTGGCAGGAGAATATGCTCCAGTGCAATCTGATCCGGTGTTAACGGTAGAAAAGAAGCCGTAAGTGCCACCAGCGCCCACAATATCATCACTGCCAGCGGCAACCATAGGCCCAATACACTGGCCACGCCAAATCGTGATGACTTCGGCGTAACCGTCGTGTCCATATTGCCACTCACGCCGAGCCCCCCATGCGTATGCGCGGGTCAAACCAGCCGTAAGCCATATCGGTGAGCGTATTCACCAGCACATAAGTGACACTGATCAACAACACACAGGCCTGCACCACGGGGTAATCACGGCGCTGAATCGCTTCAATCACCAATTGGCCGATGCCCGGCCAAGAAAACACTGCCTCAGTGATGACCGCGCCTGCCAGCAGCGCACCCAATTGCAGACCCAACAGCGTAATCACCGGCAACAACGCATTACGTAGCGCATGTCGCCAGATCACCATGCCCGGCCCCAATCCCTTGGCGCGCGCGGTACGAATATAATCCTCACCCAATACTTCCAGCAAAGTCGCCCGTACCATGCGCGAGAGAATCGACGCCATGGCCGTGCCCAAGGTAATCGCAGGTAATATCAGCGAGGCCAGCCCATCACGTCCACTCACCGGAAACCAGCCCAGCCACACCGCAAATACCAGGATCAATATCGGCCCCATCAGGAAGTTGGGAATCGATACACCCAGTAACGACACCGCCATGGCACCGTGATCCCAGGCCGAATCCTTTTTCACTGCCGCCATCACACCCAGCGGAAAAGCGATCAACACCGCCACCAGCAAAGCCGCCAGTGCAAGTTCCAGCGTAGCAGGCAGACGCTCCAGCAGAATATCGGCAATGGGACGTTTGGAATGCAATGAAGTACCGAGATCAAACTGCACGACATTACCAAGATAAGTAATGAACTGCGACAGCAGCGGCTGATCCAGCCCCAGTGATTGCCGCAGCGCCTCACGATCCGCCGCTTGCGCCGACTCGCCCAGCATCACCTCTACCGGATCACCCGGCACCAGATGGATCAACAGAAACACCAGCACCAGCACACCGAAAATCACCACCGCAGCACTGGCCAAACGAGAAATTAAAAGCGGCAAAACCGTACCTCAAAAATAATTTTCTGCATTGTGCGTGTTTCCTCCGTTAAAACCAACAATCAGGAGAAAATGGATTTTCGACGCTTTCGCGTAAAACTGAAAGCTCGTGGTTGCCAGACTACACTCATGAACAGGACTCTGACCCAGAGATTGTACGACAC
>QIGJ01000287.1 GCA_003229995.1 Gammaproteobacteria bacterium
CCAACCGCGCGGTAATCGGCCCGTTTGACCGCATATTCACCCGCATCGGCGCTTCCGATGATCTCGCTGGTGGCCGCTCCACCTTCATGGTAGAAATGACCGAGACCGCCAATATCCTGCACAACGCCACGGATCGCAGCCTAGTATTAATGGACGAAGTGGGTCGAGGCACTTCCACCTTCGACGGCCTGTCACTGGCCTGGGCCTGCGCTGAAGAACTGGCCACCACCGTGCAGGCTTTTACCCTGTTTGCCACGCACTACTTTGAACTCACCACCCTGCCGGAAACCCTGTCGCCAGTGGCCAACGTACACCTTGACGCCGTCGAACACGATGATGGCATTGTGTTTATGCATGCAGTAAAAGAAGGGCCAGCCAATCAAAGTTATGGCCTGCAAGCCGTGATCAAACGTGCCCAACAACGCCTGTTGCACCTGGAAAGCCAGAGCGCCAATGCACCTGGTGGAGAGGCCGTTGAACAATTTTCACTGTTCGCTCCCTCACAGAGGGATCATCCCGCACTGGATGCACTGAAAGAAATTAACCCCGACGAGCTGACGCCACGCGAAGCACTGGAAGCCCTTTATCGTTTGCGTGAATTGAACGATAAATAACCACTCCCGCTCAGTCTGCTAATCACAAATATAAATTCTGGCAACATTCGCCTTTGGGTTACAGCCCAATAACAACAAGAGCAGGTTAGGAATGGGCACGAAAGTGAAGATATTTAACAGACGCATAATAGATGTGGGTATGCGGGGCAAATGACCCACATTGTCGCGATTGAATTTTGGTGTACAAAACCACTCCAGTTTCAGATCGCCCCCTTAAAGGTCTGCATTATTTTTGACGCTACATGACTGAGTACCCCGTTCCTTGATAGACTGGCAGCAAAAAATTGGCCCAGGAGGAACCAATGACTTACGTCGTCACCGAAAAACTGTATCAAATGCAAATACACCGATTGCGTGGAAGTGTGCCCAGTAGACTGTTTCTACGAAGGCCCAAATTTTTTGGTCATCAATCCAGACGAATGCATTGACTGCACCCTCTGCGAACCCGAATGCCCCGTTAACGCAATTTATTCCGAAGACGATCTACCAGAGGATCAGGAACAGTTCATTGCCTTGAACGCCGAACTGAGTCCACTATGGCCAGTGATCAGCGAAATGAAACCTGCCCCCGCCGATGCCAAAGAGTGGGAAGACATACCCAACAAATTGGAACACCTGGAACGTTAGGAAGTGTCCAATCTGCATATCATCACCTATGGTGACGATCCACTGCGCAGACTGGCAGCGCATATTGTTGAAAAACATCACGCCGCATTACCCAACCTCACTGATATTGTCGTTTTGCTGCCTAATCCACAGGCAGCGTCCCGTTTTCGGCAGCTTTTACTCGACGCTGCCGCCAACCATCATCATTCGGCACTGTTGGGACCGAATATCGACACACTGCCATGCTGGATCAACCAGCAGACTCCCAGCAAACTACCCGTGCTTTCTGAACATCAGCGTGAACTGATGCTGGTAGAGGCATTGGTGAGCCACGAGTATCTTTACGGCGAAGGGAATCCCTGGACACTGGCCGATAGCCTGCTGGCGCTGTTTGACGATTTGGGCTCCACCCACCTCAGCCTGCCCGAGTCACTGGAGCCGTTTATCGACACGCTGGGCACCGCTTATGGCCTGAACAACAAAAACCACGACAGCCTGTTTGGCGAAGCCCGGCTAGTGCATACCTTATGGCAGGCCTGGCAGCAGGAAATGCAACAAAACGGCGTCATCGACCACCATACAGACTACACACAGAAGCTCGCCAGCAGTCGCAAAACCCTGCCTGACAATCTCACTTTTTACATTGCTGGCCTGCCCCGACTTTCCACCGCTGAGGCACAGTGGCTTAACCCGTTGCTGCAACAAGAACGTGCTTTTTTATTGTTACAAAGCTCAGGAGAACAAACCGGCGTTGATTATCACCCGGATGCCGTCGCACAACAGTTATTGCAGGCCATCAATTTACCCACCGAACCACCGGAAAAACCTCTTTCGAACAGAAACAACGAGTACACACGCTGTCTGGACAGTGTGTTCAGCAACAGCGAATCTCCACTGCGTGCTCGCGCCCACAATTTAGCTCGGGATATTCCGGAGAGCCCCCTCGCTGCAAATTTGTCCATCTTCGACGCCAACAATGCAGAAAAAGAAGCGCAGGCCATTGATGTGCAAGTACGGCTTTGGTGGAACGCGGGCAAACGTAACATCGGCATCGTCACAGAAAACCGGCGGCTGGCACGGCGGGTACGCGCCCTGTTGGAACGCTCAGGCATTGAATTACAGGACGCTGCGGGCTGGGCACTGTCCACCACCAGTGCAGCAGCCACCGTGGAGCGCTGGTTGGAAACCGTGGAAGAGGATTTTGCCCACCAACCATTGCTGGATTTTCTCAAGTCACCTTTTTTATTGCCAGAGTATGAACGCGAAACACGGTTATCCTGTGTTTATCGTTTTGAGCAAGGCGTGGTACTCAAGGAAAATATCGCCCGTAATATGACCCGCTATCGGGAACATTTGCAGTACCGGCAGAACCGCCTGCCTGCCGAACTGGCCGCCGATTATGATGACATCCACTCATTGTTAGAGGTGATCGAATCTGCCGCCGCACCCTTACGTGCGTTAATCAGCAACGAAACTGACAACAAAAAATATGCACCGACAGTATTTTTGCACGCCCTTAGTGACAGTTTTGCACAATTAGGCCTGAATACCTCTCTGGCCGCTGATGCCGCAGGAGAGCGCATCCTCGAAGAACTGCACGCCATGCAAACGGCAAGCAATAACAGCGAGCTACAGATGCGCTGGAGCGAATTTCGCACCTGGCTGGGACGCACACTGGAACGCTTCAACTTCCAACCTCCCGCACAATCCGGACAAGTGCGGTTGATGGGCCTGGCGCAAAGCAGTCTGGCACGATTTGATGCACTGATTATCGCCGGAGCCGAAGCCGACTACCTGCCAGGCAGCCATCCTGGCTCGCCATTTTTTAATGATGGTGTGCGCCAATCTCTTGGATTGACCAGCCACACACAACAATTATCGGAAAAATTCTATGACTTCCGCTGCCTACTGGAATCTGCTGACACTATTTTGCTCACCCGTCGCAGCGAACAGGACGGCGAAGAAATTGTGGCCTCCCCTTGGCTGGAACGGCTGCAATCTTTTCATCAGATTGCCTATTCCGACCGGCTCATCAACACTCCGTTGACAGAACTTGTCAACCAGACGGACATGCAGGTCACACACCCTGCCGAACCCATGCCTCAACCCATGCTCACCCATCCTGCCGCTCGTATTTCCGCCGAACTTTTTCCCACCCATTTATCGGCTAGCGGCTACCAGCAGCTCATCAACTGCCCGTATCAATTTTTTACCGCGCGTTGCCTGCAACTGACCGCGCCCGACAGCATTCGTGAAATGCTCGCAAAAGCAGACTACGGCGAACGGGTGCATCTCAGCCTGCAAGCATTTCATGAAAACGTACACAACCTGCCCGGGCCATTTAACGCAACAATCACCAGCAACAATAAATCGGCAGCCACTCAATGCCTTAACGAAATTGCCGCAGCCGTTTTCGCCAGCGACCTTGAAGACAATTTTTTACACCGTGGCTGGCTTAGACGCTGGCAGGAAATGATTCCCGCTTATATTGAGTGGCAACTTGAACGACAGCAACGATGGCAGGTGAAATCCACAGAACTGAACGTCACCCATGCACATGAACAGATAACACTCCGTGGTCGTCTCGACCGGATCGATGCAGGCACCGATAGTGATTCCGGTGCTCCCATTGCTGGCATTATTGACTACAAAACCGGCATCATTCCCAAAAATGCGGATGTGCTCAGTGGTGAGTCCGTACAATTACCCTTTTATGCCCTGTTGGCGGAACATATTGGTAATGAAACCATCACTCAGGTCGAATACCTTGCGTTGGATACGGCCACCAAAAAAGGAGCGGCTCCAGTGGTGAGAACCATGGGCACGCTAGAAACAGAGACACTAGCCACACTGGTGCAAAACACCGCCACGCGGCTGGAGCTATTGGTGAATCAAATTACTGCGGAAACCCCGATGCCAGCCTGGGGTGATGAGGTCACTTGCGAATATTGTCAGATGTCAGGCATCTGTCGCCGGGAAACTTGGCGGGATTTAGCTGAGCATTGACAAGAAATGCCTCTGCTGAGGGAAGATATCCGGTGCGGAACGAGCGAAGGCGGCACATCCCAGTAACCGCCCTCGTTTACCTCCGTACTGGTCAATCCTTGACCACGTCGATCCTTCGACAAACATCCCATTCCTATCCTTGCTACTTTCCCTGCTATTGCCCCGGAGAGCAATCTGCGGAATTGATGTACATAATACCAAATCATCACTTCATCACAAGTTTTTATAAGTGGAACTTTCAATACCACTTTACATGATAAAGGTGGCGAAATTTACATTTTCTCTATGAAAACAAAGGATTGATGAATAATCAACCATCACACACAGGCATAACCTAGGTGAAGAGACTACGTATTTTTCAGAAAACCCCTACAAATCAACAATCCCTGTTTTCACTGAGAACACTCACAAGAAATGGCAAAAAAGCAAAATGGTCAATTTTTGAACAACTGGTCAGGTGGTGATAACGCCATATTAAGGCTTGCAGGGGCGAAAATTGTGCGACAAAAAAACCGGGGCAACATCGGAGATAGCGTATGAACAATAACAACTGTCGTTAAAATGGTATAACCCGTTAACGCAAGCTCCGATTATTCATCATCAGGACTGCGCATACTGAATGTATGTTAAATGTGGATTAAGCGCTAAAAACATTCAGCCAAATAAAACCATGGGTTTACATTCGATAGAACTGGCTGTTCCTC
>QIGJ01000224.1 GCA_003229995.1 Gammaproteobacteria bacterium
GCAAGGTTTAAATCTGCAGCAAAAAATACGTTCAAGAAAGATAAACGGGTCAATATTCGTATATCAGAAATGGATCTTGAGCTTTTGCAAGAGCGGGCTCTTATAGAAGGTCTACCGTATCAGACACTAATGTCTAGTGTCTTGCATAAATATGTTACTGGTCGCTTAACGGATAAAAATGCATAACACATATGAGCCGTTTCTCTGTCAATAGGCACTAGTTATTTATTTCAGCTCTTTTTAGAACTAAAATACAAGCCAATTTATAAAATCGTTGATGTATAAACCAGGGTCACGGTTTGTTGACCAATGATAAACGACCTGATTTTTAGCACATTCCACCGTCGTGTCCAGTTAAATTTCCAGCTCACCCCATTGCGTGACTAACTCTTGACGGAAGATGGCGGAGAGGGAGGGATTCGAACCCTCGATACGCGTTAACGTATACACGCTTTCCAGGCGTGCTCCTTCAACCACTCGGACACCTCTCCAGGATCGTTTCCCCAGCCTTTCGACCTGAAAAACAGCGCGCAAGAGTAAACCAGAACGACGGTGGACGCAATGTGGGTGGGTGATTTTTGTGCAGGTTTTTGACGATAAGTCAGGGTAATTTCAGGAGAAATTTTTCAGGGTGATTCTCAAGGCGGGCGGGCTGCTGCCGATAGGTTTAGGAATCTGTCAGGCTTGGGATGAATCGACGGCGAAAAATCCACTTTGGTCCATTTTTTCGATCATTTTCGTTAAATATGGGCAATGTTTGCCTCAAATGATCAAAAAAATGGGCTCAAAATAGCTTTCTCTCGCTACGATTCCCCAAGTCCGACTGACTCCTAACGTTCAATGCACGGACTGAAGATATCTTGTTATGAAACTTATTATTGGAATGGTGCTGGTAGTTGCTTGTGTGGCGGGAGGGTTTGTTCTCGCGCATGGCAAGTTGATGGCGTTGTGGCAGCCTTTTGAGATATTGATTATCTGTGGCGCGGCTTTTGGGGCGTTTGTCATTGCTAATCCGGGCACGGTGATCAAAGGCGCTTTGGGCTCCTTCGGCCAATTACTGAAAGGCTCCAAACATAACAAAAAAAGCTACATGGAGTTGCTGGCGTTGATGTACGACCTGTTTACCAAAGCGCGAAAAGAGGGATTGATGGCGCTGGAGGCGGATATTGATGAACCTGAGAACAGCCCGATTTTTCAGAAATATCCACAGATTTTAAAAAACCACCATGCACTGGGTTTTATTGCTGATTATCTGCGTTTGATGGTGGGGGGCAATATGAATCCTTTTGAAATTGAAAATCTTATGGATGTGGAGCTGGAGACACATCACCATGAGGCGGAAAAAGTGCCCGCAGCAATTATGGCGGTATCGGATGCCTTGCCCGGCTTTGGCATTGTTGCAGCGGTGTTGGGTATCGTGATGGAAGAACTGGGCGCACATGTCGCCGCAGCATTAGTGGGTACCTTTTTGGGTATTTTGTTTGCTTATGGGTTTGTAGGGCCGATGTCTACCAGTTTGTCGCACATGAATGAGGACGACAGCAAGGTATTTGAGTGCATCAAGGTGTGTCTGTTGGCGTCGTTGAATGGTTATGCGCCACAAATTGCGGTGGAGTTTGGGCGCAAGGCGCTCTATTCCCACAATCGTCCCGGTTTTCAGGAATTGGAAGACTTTGTCAAAGGCAAAGCTGAGTAAGTTCCACCGGCTGTTGACCGGGTAAAAATTCAATGGAAAACCAAACCATCATCGTCAAAAAGATCAAAAAGGGCGGGCACGGCCATCATGGCGGTGCCTGGAAGGTGGCCTTTGCTGATTTTGCCGTGGCCATGATGGCGTTTTTTTTGTTGTTGTGGTTGATTGCCTCTACCACCAAAGAAGAAAAGGCCGGTCTTTCTGAGTATTTTAGTCCGCCCACGCAAGGTTTGGCGGATGGTGCGGGGTCGAGCGCAGATCTTATTGATATGGGGGGGGGACAAAAGATCTCTCAGGGTGATGACTCCAAAGAAAATGCCATGAAGCCGCGAGCCTCCACCGCAGATGAAATTCAGCAAGCCGCCATGGCCGAAAAAGAACGACTGGAATCGCTGATGGAGGAATTGAAAAAGGCGATTGATGCAAGCCAGGCACTCAAACCTTTCAAGGATCAATTGCTGCTGGATATCACTTCGGAAGGCTTGCGTGTCCAGATTGTGGACAAGGAAAACCGGCCCATGTTTGATAGCGGCAGTGCGGAACTCAAAGGTTACACCAAAGAAATTCTGCACGAGCTGGCTAAAACCATCAATACCGTACCCAATCGCATCAGTCTCACGGGTCATACCGATGCGACGCGTTTTGTGAGTCAGAAAAAGAAAAACTACAGTAACTGGGAGCTGTCTGCAGATCGTGCTAATGCTTCCCGTCGTGAGTTGATTATTGGTGGAATGGCGAGCGAAAAAATAGTCAAAGTGGTGGGGCTGGCTTCCATGGTGTTGTTTAACAAGGCTGAACCGCGTCATCCTATTAATCGACGTATTGCGATTATTGTGATGAACAAGGCCGCCGAGAAGGCGCTGTTTGGCGAGGGAAGTCAAGTGTCTTCCGGGGCCGAAGGTGAGCAACTCATCAAAAACAGGTCAGTTGAGCAACCAAAGAGCATTGTGGGTTCGATACCGCTGAATAAAACACCGGCAGTAAAACCCGCTGCACCGGCTCCTGTGACCAAAGCTAAACCCGTTCATCAGGAAAAGTCCAAGCGGGCTTCCTCGGCAAAGCCTGAACCTGTGGCGAAGGTCAGGTCAGAATCTGTGAAAAAAGCCAAGCCGGAACCAAAAAAGGCGAGATCTAAAGCGGATTTGCCACCCGTCCAAAAGAGCGACCCACAGTTTATTAACATACCGTCACCTATTGTGCCGATTAATCCCATCCAGTTGCCATAATTTGAAAGCGGTCATGGCTTGGCAGATCCTGTTATAATCGTGCTCATGTCTGGAAATAGCATCGGAAAATTATTTACGGTTACCTCCTTCGGAGAAAGTCACGGCCCGGCTATTGGTTGTATCGTTGATGGTTGCCCGCCAGGATTGGCATTGAGTGAAGCTGATTTGCAGGGTGATCTTGACCGGCGCAAGCCGGGCACCTCGCGCCATACTACCCAGCGCCGTGAGGCCGATGAGGTGCAGATTTTTTCAGGCGTATTTGAGGGTCAGACTACCGGCGTACCGATTGCATTGATTATTAATAACACCAATCAGCGTTCCAAAGATTATTCCGACATCATGGATCGCTACCGGCCCGGTCATGCCGACTATACTTACCAACAAAAATACGGTCTGCGTGATTATCGCGGTGGTGGACGCTCTTCGGCGCGAGAGACAGCCATGCGTGTGGCCGCAGGGGGCATCGCCAAAAAATATCTGTTGGAAAAATATGGGATCACTATTCGAGGTTATCTCAAACAGCTCGGACCGATTGTGGCTGAAACCCTGGACTGGGATGAAGTACACAACAACCCGTTCTTCTGTCCTGATGCCAGTAAAATAAAAGCGCTGGAAGATTACATGGACGCTTTGCGCAGATCGGGTGACTCCATTGGTGCGCGCATCAATGTGGTGGCTAGCGGTATGATGCCGGGATTGGGTGAGCCGGTCTTTGACCGTCTCGATGCCGACATTGCTCACGCGATGATGAGCATCAATGCGGTGAAGGGTGTGGAAATCGGAGCCGGTTTTGGCTGTATTGAGCAAAAAGGCACCGAGCATCGTGATGAAATCACCCCGGAGGGGTTTCTCAGTAATTATGCTGGCGGTACCTTGGGGGGGATTTCCAGTGGTCAGGATATTCTGGTGAGCATGGCACTCAAGCCGACCTCCAGTCTGCGCCTGCCGGGCAAGAGTGTGAACCTGCAAGGTGAGCCCGTCGAGATTATCACTAAAGGACGACACGACCCCTGCGTCGGCATTCGTGCGACACCCATTGCCGAAGCCATGCTGGCCATTGTGCTGATGGATCACTTGTTGCGTCATCGTGCGCAAAATGCTGATGTGGAGAGTGTTACTCCCGTTATTCCTGCCAAACCGTAGTTCTTGTTCCTGACTCCTGGCAACTGATCTTCATGCCCTACTGGCGTCTGTCTGGCTTTTATCTATTTTATTTTGCATTGATAGGTGCGTTGGTTCCTTACTGGTCGCTGTACCTCAAAGACCTCGGTTTTTCTGCGCAGGACATCGGCATACTGATGGCAGTGATGCTGGCCACTAAAATTGTTTCACCTAACGTATGGGGTTGGATTGCCGACCATACCGGCAAACGCATGCTGATTGTGCGTGTGGGTTGCCTGTTGGCGGCAGTATCCTTTTCCGGCGTATTTCTGGGAGATGACTATTGGTGGTTAGTGTTGGTGATGTTGGTTTTCAGTTTTTTCTGGAATGCCACCCTGCCACAATTTGAAGTCACCACCTTTAATTATCTGGGTCAACAAAGTCATCGTTACAGCAGCATCCGTCTGTGGGGTTCCGTTGGTTTTATTGTAACCGTCGTTGTGTTGGGACCCGTGCTGGACGCACAAGGTGTCGCAATTTTACCAGTGATTTTGATGATGTTGTTTATGGGGCTGTGGTTGTCCAGCCTGCTGGTGCCAGAGAAAGCTTCGCAGCACCTGCCATTGACTCACGAACCCCTGCTCAAGGTATTGCGTCGGCCGGAAGTATTGGCACTGTTGGTGGTGTGCTTTTTGTTACAGGCCAGCCATGGGCCGTATTACACCTTTTATACTATTTACATGGAGAGCTATGGCTATTCACGCTCGTTGATTGGCCAGTTGTGGGCGTTGGGCGTGGTGGCTGAAGTAGGTGTGTTTTTGCTCATGTACCGCTGGGTGCCGCGTTTCGGGCTACGGAATCTTTTGCTGGTGAGTCTGGGGCTGACGGCTTTACGCTGGATGTTGATCGGGCAATTTCCCGAATGGATTGCAGTGATGATTTTCGCGCAAGTATTACATGCTGCCAGTTTTGGCATTTATCATGCTGTGGCTATTCAGCTTGTTCATCGTTATTTCACAGGGCGCAATCAGGGGCGTGGACAGGCGTTATACAGCAGTGTCAGTTTTGGTGCCGGTGGTGCGATGGGTAGTTTTGCCAGTGGACTGGGTTGGGAGACCATCGGTCCCGCTAACGTTTATTGGGTAGCAACGTCGCTTGCACTGTTGGCATTTTTTGTAACTGCCGTATGGATACGGCCTGGGCGTGAAGCATGAAAGGTAACCGTTTACGGAATTTTAGAAATGGCAATTTCATCCAAACAGTTTAATTCGACATCATATTCGGTAAAGTGTATAGATCACTCTCTTAATTTTTTCACTTCAAAATCTTATCGGGTTTTATCGAAAAGCAAGGCTAAAGAGAG
>QIGJ01000241.1 GCA_003229995.1 Gammaproteobacteria bacterium
CTCAATTTAAAGAAGAGTGTAAGCGGGGAAAGAATCCCATAAATCAAGTGAATAGATATACTTCTTTGCCTGGTTTGTGGCAATCAAGTAATGTCCTCGACCCTGTCAGCAATGCTCTCAGTCCTACCGGATAACCTCCCCTACCGTATCGAGCAATATTTCAGCTTTTTACTTGGCGGGTTCTGTTTGTGAGAGTCAATGTTAAGAAAAGTATGAGCGGGTCAGGGCATGGCCGTCAGGTTAAGGACTGGAAATTATTTATAATGAAAATTTTCATTCCTTAGCTTAATGACATGGGTACATGTTCCTTGTCTTTTCCTCTCAGGCTTTTCCCATTTCCTTGAGTTGTCGCCGTGTAGTAGCGACCATGCGACGGCTGATTTCCAATCGGTCATCGATATCACGGAAGCAGATTTGACATTTTCCTTCGGCATTTTTTTCCAGCTTTTCGACATATTTAAGGGCTACCAATGAGTTGCGGTGAATACGCAGGAAACGCTCACCATATTCTTCTTCCAGCGATTTTAGCGAGTCGTCGATGAGCAAGGTGCCATCAGGATGGCGCACGGAGACATATTTTTGCTCAGCTTGAAAATAATAAATGTTTTCTGAGGGAATTAGCTGTAAGTTACCACTGATATAGGCACTGATGTGGCTGCGTGAGCGTTTGGCTTCTTCTTGTTTTCCCAGTTCCTGTAATTGTGCACGGTTGATTTTTTGCGCCTTGCCGAGAGCTTCTTCCAAGCGCTCACGGCGAATGGGTTTCAACAGATAGTCCACCGCATTGGCTTCAAAAGCGGCGAGGGCATGTTCGCTAAAGGCGGTCGTAAAAATTATCGCAGGCGGATGTTTCATTTTTGAGAGGTGCAGGGCGATTTCCAAACCATCCATTTCTGGCATGCGAATGTCCAACAGAACAATGTCAGGGTGGCGTATGCTGGAGTTCAGCAAAGCTTCTTTACCATTTTTGGCTTCACCCACTATTTCCGTATCAGGGATATTTTGCAGTAGACGTTGCATGCGCACACGGGCAAGGGGTTCATCATCAACAATGAGAATTTTCATGTATGGACCTTTTCTTCACGGGTTGCGACAGGATTACCTAGTTGATAGGGAATGATCAGAGTAATGGTATAATTTTTTTCATCTTCCTGTACGTCCAGTTTTCCGTTCTCACCATAAATAGCAGCTAGGCGCTGGCGAATATTGTCTTGGGCAATTTTATTGCCTTGTCGCTGTTCAGCATTTTCCCGTTGCGTGAGAGGATTGCTGATACTGATATGGAGGGTATTTTTATCGGCATGACCATCACTGCTGAGATGACCATCAATGCTGATAGTGCCACCGTGGCTGATGGGTTCAATACCGTGATAAATGGCATTTTCCAGCAGGGGTTGCAAAATGAGTCGTGGCACAGAGGCATCTCCGGGTAATTTGTCCACGTTCCAACACAATTGCAGGCGCTCGCCAAGGCGTAATTTTTCAATCTCAAGATAACGTTGTGTCAGTTTTAATTCATCTTCAAGGCTGATGTGCAGACTGGCATCGGCAAGATTGTTGCGAAACAGGTCGGCAAGATTTTCTACCGCAGCTTCGGCCTGATCGGCATTAATTTGAGTGAGACTGGCGATGGTATTGAGGCTGTTGAACAGAAAATGCGGGCGGATGCGTGATTGCAATGCCTGTAGTCGTGATTGTGCTTCGGCGCGCACGTTTTGTTCCCACTGATGCTGGATATAAAAAAAGCGCAATACGATGGCACTGAAAATGGCGCTGATACCGAGGTTGCGCAGTAACAGGTCCACCTGCCAGTGACTGAGCAGCCAGAAATCGCTGCTCCAGTTTTCCAGTTGCAGGTAAGCGCCAATCATAAATGCGGCTTCGGTAATCACCAGAGTGGTGAGCAATAACAGAAAATAGCTGATAGTAGCGGCATAGGTTTCCTTCATACGGGCCAGTCGCGGACGGGCGAGGCAGAGGATGCCTGCGCTACTGAGGCCCACCCACTGTACAAACAGGGAGATAATACTGAGATCATTCCAGCGGTCGCTACTGCTGCGGAGGGGAGAGAGAGTGAGCACAATGGCCAGCAGCTCGCTGATGATCACTACCGCGAACACCATGCGCACATTGCAAAAATCCGGCAGGAAGAAATTATCTGTGTGTGTGTTGTTTGTTTCGTTCGGGTTGCGTGTCATGGTGGTGTCAAGTGTAACGAAGCCGGAGCCGGGGGGCTATTTATCCTGAATTAATTCAGGATGATGATGATCCTTGATATCGTCTATACTGCGCGTCAGCTTGAGTGTCATGAATCAACAACATTGTTAGCATTATCAGGTAAATAAACGCATGAACGACAACGTGGAAAAACCCTGGGGTGGACGTTTCACCGAACCCACCGACGCCTTTGTTGAGGCCTTTACCGCTTCGGTGACTTTCGATAAACGCCTCTATGCCCAGGATATCGCAGGCTCAGTCGCTCATGCCACCATGTTGGCCAAAGTGGGGGTGCTCACGGATGATGAGCGTGATGCTATCGTCGCCGGGTTGGTGGTGATTAAAACAGAAATCGAAGTGGGCGAATTTGAGTGGTCTGTTGCGCGCGAAGATGTACACATGAATATCGAGGCGAGGCTTATCGAAAACATCGGTGACGTGGGCAAAAAACTGCATACGGGCCGTTCGCGTAATGATCAGGTGGCCACGGATATCCGGCTGTATCTGCGTGATGAGCTACAAGCCTGCGTGGCAGAGTTGACGCGTCTGCAAATTGCGCTGGTGGATTTGGCCGAACGGGAGGCCGACACCATCATGCCCGGTTTCACCCATTTACAAACGGCGCAACCGGTTACCTTTGGACACCATCTGCTGGCTTGGTTTGAAAACCTCAAACGTGACCACGGCCGACTCACAGACTGCGCCAAACGCACCAATATTATGCCGCTGGGTGCCGCTGCGCTGGCGGGCACTTCCTTCCCGATTGACCGTGAATACACGGCGCAACTGTTGGGCTTCGATGCGCCCACGGAAAACTCGCTGGATTCGGTGAGTGACCGGGACTTCGCCATCGAGTTTGTTTCGGCTGCCGCGTTGATCATGATGCACCTGTCGCGTTTCTCTGAAGAGATTATCCTCTGGGCCTCGACGCAGTTTAATTTTATCGAATTAGGTGACAGCTTTTGCACGGGTTCTTCTATCATGCCGCAGAAAAAAAATCCCGATGTGCCGGAATTGATCCGTGGTAAAACCGGCCGCATCACTGGCAATCTGATGAGCCTGTTAATGTTGATGAAAGGTCAGCCGCTGGCCTATAACAAAGACAATCAGGAAGACAAGGAACCACTGTTTGATACCGTGGACAACCTGCGTGCCAGCCTGCGGGTGTTTGCCGACATGATTCCCGCACTCAGTGCCAAACACGACAATATGCGTGAAGCCGCACGGCGAGGTTTTTCCACCGCCACGGATCTGGCTGATTACTTGGTGCGCCAGGGTGTTCCGTTCCGTGATGCGCATGAAGTGGTGGGCAAGGCGGTGCGGCTGGGTGTGGATACCGAACGCGATCTGGCAGAAATGTCGCTGGCAGAATTACAGGGGTTTTCTGACAAAATTCAGCAGGACGTATTTGATGTGCTGACACTGGAAGGCTCGGTGGCAGCGCGTGATCACCTTGGGGGTACTGCACCCGCGCAAGTACGTGCTGCGGCGCAACGGGCACGCCAATGGTTGTCTGCAAACTGAATGGAAAACTGAATCGTCCATGGTGTTGGGTGTGCTTTGCGTGCGCCACTTTTTTTTCTGCCTGTGTGATTCCCGGCGTGCCGGTCGCGGAGCCAATGACACCGTTTTTCAGTGCTAACCCGTTTTTCAGCGCGAACCAAAGCCCCGTTATTCAAATCCACAACCTGCCCGCCATCGATAGTGCCGCTATTCTGGGTGAGGCGCGCGAGCGCTATCGTTTAGTGAATGATCTCGCCAGTAATTACGTCCGCAAAAATACCACAAACGAAAATCTGTTATTCGATGGTGAAACCAACCGCAGCACATTTGTGTACTCGCGGGTTGGGAGTGGGGTGTGCAGATTCCTTACATTAACCACGATGGTGGTTCATTGGACCGTTTTATTGAAGGTTGGCACAGTACTTTTGGACTGCCAAAAGGAGGGCGTAACACAGCACCGCGTAATCAGCTCCGATATTTTTATCAGCGCAACGGGGTGACCCGGTTGTCGCTGGTCAATGCCACGTCCGGTATCGGTGATGTGCGTTTAACGGCGGGTTGGCAATGGCCGGATGCGGGTAACGATACTCGTTTAGCGATTCGCAGCTCACTGAGTTTGCCCACGGGTGACAGTGATCAGTTGCAGGGTAGTGGTGCGATGGAAGCGGCATTATGGGCAATTGCTGACCGTACCCGACGGTGGTTTGATTATCCCGGCAGTATTTTTGGCGGTGGCGGGCTGTTGCTCATGGGCAAGGGTGACGTGCTGGCGGATCAACAACGGCGTATCGCTGCATTTGCCAGTGTGGGTGCAGGTGTGCAGGTGTTGCCGTGGATGACGCTGAAACTGCAAGCCGACGTTAACAGTCCGTTTTACGATGGCAGTGATTTGCGACAAATCAATGCTACCGCAGTGCAGTTGCTGATGGGCGGGGATGTGCGACTGGCAAAAAACGTCAGGCTGGATGTCATGGTGGGAGAAGACCTCACCGTGCGTGCCTCGCCGGATGTGGTATTTCATCTGGCGCTGACGGTGGAATAGCGTTTAAAGTGCCAACAGAACGATTTAGCCTCACTTAATTCACATTCCTAAAAGCACCTGGATATGTGTTCCTGATGGAAACTGAACACCCAAGTACCAACACACTGACAAGGTTATTTTGACGGTGTACTAGCGCTGAACTGCGGGTTCCTGTAAACTTCACGCCCGCTATTCCCGCACTCCGACCGAAACACCTACCCACATCAGAGATTATTTTATGAGTTTTGCCGACCTGGGCCTATGCGCCCCTATTCTTGAAGCCGTTGCACAAAAAGGTTACGACACCCCCTCACCCATACAACAGCAAGCTATTCCTGCTGTTATTCTGGGCAAGGACGTGATGGCCGCCGCGCAGACCGGCACTGGAAAAACTGCCGGTTTTACGTTGCCGCTGCTGGAGCGGTTATCAAAAGGCAAGCGTGCCGGAGCCAATCAGGCGCGTGCATTGGTATTGACGCCGACCCGTGAACTGGCTGCCCAGGTGGGTGAAAGTGTGCGTGACTACGGCAGAAACCTGCCGCTGAGTTCAGCGGTAGTGTTCGGTGGTGTGAAGATCAATCCACAGATGATGAAACTGCGCAAGGGCGTGGATATTCTGGTGGCCACCCCTGGGCGGTTGCTGGACTTGTACAACCAAAACGCCGTGAAATTTGATCACCTGGAAGTGCTGATTCTCGATGAAGCTGATCGCATGTTAGACATGGGCTTTATTCACGACATTCGCAAAATCATTGCCGCATTACCCCGGCAGCGTCAAAACCTGCTGTTTTCGGCCACTTTTTCGGATGACATTCGCAAGCTGGCCAAAGGGCTGGTGAATGACCCGGTGGAAATTTCAGTGACGCCGCGCAACGCTGCCACACCCACCGTGGAACAGTGGATTTATCCCGTGGACAAAAAACAGAAATCGGCGATGCTTACCCAGTTGATTCTCGACAATGACTGGCAACAAGTGCTGGTATTTAGCCGTACCAAACACGGAGCCAATCGTTTAACGCGTTATCTGGAGGAAAAGGGTATTCACGCTGCCGCCATTCACGGCAACAAAAGTCAGGGCGCACGCACCAAAGCACTGGCCGATTTTAAACGTGGCAAAGTCAAGGTTCTGGTGGCAACCGATATCGCCGCGCGAGGTCTGGACATCGAGCAGTTGCCACAAGTGGTCAACTTTGATCTGCCCAATGTGCCGGAAGATTATGTGCATCGTATCGGCCGTACCGGTCGTGCGGGTGCCACTGGCCACGCGGTATCGCTGGTAAGTGCTGATGAATTCAAACAACTCTCAGATATCGAACGACTGATCCAGAAGCTGCTGGATCGCAAACTGATGGATGGTTTTGAACCAGTGCATGATTTACCGGAATCAAGCCTGGATCGTCGACCGGTTAAACTCAATAAACCGAAAAAACCAAAGCCCGGTCATCGTGATGGCCAGCGTTCCGGTGAAAATGCGCGTGGACACAGAGCGGGTCGACGGCGTTAGGAATGGAACACAATAACTTGTATAACCTAAATCCTGTGCTGAGTGCGAACACTTGCAGGATCTAGGTTTAAGTTATTGTGTTCCATTCATTGGGTTAAAAGCATCCTTAATGTTGTTCCTCAAATAGGGTATGCCGTTTACCGGTCGTCAACGATGACGGCATTTACCGCATTTTCTGTCACTGAATCCATGCCATTGTTACAGCCACTTTCAGTTTTATACATCTGAGATCGACCAATTTCCTGACCATTATCGGCTTTGAGAACAAAGTAGCTTCTACTGTCTTTTGCCTCTCTGCACTCAAATTTGCTTTTGTTTTGAGAATTGGTTTTTACTGATTCAATGCCGCCGGTACACCCAGTGGGTGAACGATAGCCTTGAGATTGTAAAATGACTTCACCATTTCCGGCCTTTAAAACAAAATAATCTTTACCATCTTTGCCTATTGTAATAACAAACTTCCCTGCCATTGTTCTTCTCCTTTTTGTTTCGACGGTTCTTCGGAGAACAGACTAGCATAATACCTAAATCCTGCAAGTGCTCGCACTCACTCAGCACAAGCTCTTGATTCGTATAGCGATATGAAACTTTTCGGCAATCACAATTAAGGATTGCACTCAAAGTTGTCATTCACTCTACGAATCAATATCTTGCACTGCGCAAGCACGATCACTTGCAGGATCTAGGTAATATTTTCCCTCTGGTGTTTGCTCTTGAAAGCAACATTTTCTGACCGACTTGTAAGGTCTTTGGAGTTTGTTTGATGCCCATCTGAATAACCTTCACCTGCCAAGTTTTGGCCGCTTTGCGATGTTTGTCGGTGCATCAATGGTTATCTGCCGTGGTAAGATGGTCCTATTATTAACGGTTGCGCAAATGCTTTGACCATATTTTATGTATGGTCAAGAGGCTCAAATGGGAAAAATATGAAAAAACCGAACCAGTATATCGGTATTGATAACGACATGAATGGTGGCATGACCAACATTGGAAAAATTATCAGAGATGCCTGGGTATTTGAGCTTATTCCTGAAACCGAAACCTGTGAGGGCTGGAACCTGGGTGGGATTGATGCTTTGTTACAAAAGGTGAATGCCGAGTGGGATAAATACGGTTGCATGGTCAGTCAGTTGCCCGAGCCATTGGCGACACGTCATCGTGAAATTTATGAGCAAGCCATTCAAAAAGCAAAAGCGTCAGGTTGGTCGGGTGAGCATGAAACGGGGGATGAGGGAACGTAATTTTCGAAGATTTCGAATGGTATACCCGTAGCGATTGAAATTTCGGCATTCGCCCCCACTACAGGCCAACAATTTCAAGTTAATGTGACTTCTATGGAAACCCGTCAACCCGTAACCCTTGATCAGCAACTGACATCAACCAGCTTTCCTGTCGAGGGGATGACCTGCGGGGCATGTGCCATCCGGTTGGAAAAAGCCTTAAATCAAGCGCCTGGGATTGGTAGTGCCATGGTCAATTTTGCATTGGAGCGTGCTGATATCGATTTCGATGCAGATCAAACAGATATTATCGGTGTTGCAAATGTGATTCGTAACGCCGGATTTGATGTTGCCCACGAGACATTCTCTTTTTCGGTTGAAGGAATGACGTGTAGTGCCTGCGCAGGCCGCATTGAAAAAGCGTTGATGACTGTACCGGGTGTTTCTGAGGCCAATATCAATCTGGCGCTGGAACGTGCGGATGTCACTGGAATTTCCGGAGTCGTACACCTGGATATGCTGGCAGATGCGGTTGGCCGCGCCGGTTTCAAGGCGGTTATTGTTTCTGCCTCTGAGGAGCAGGCTCGCGTTGAGGAAGCGCATCGGGCCAAAGCAGAGGCAGCGCTGCGTCGCGAAAAATATATTTTGGTTGCATCGGCTCTGCTGGCCCTGCCGCTGGCCTCACAAATGGCCGCCATGGCAGGTCTCGGCAGCTTTCATCTTGCGCCTTGGGTCGAGTGGCTACTTGCCACGCCCGTACAATTCATTATCGGTGCCCGCTTCTACAAGGGAGCCTGGAAATCGTTGCGGGCCGGTGCCGGTAACATGGATGTACTGGTGGTGTTAGGGACCTCGGCGGCCTATTTTTACAGTGTCTATCTGTTACTGACTCTTCAGGATGCCCACGGACAATTGTACTTTGAGACCTCTGCGGTACTGATCACACTGATTCTGGCCGGAAAGTTCATGGAGGCCAAAGCCAAACGTGGCACGACTGCGGCCATCAGGCAGTTGATGGATCTCAGGCCGCAGGTCGCCCGGGTGCGCCGTAGCGATGGTTCGGAACAGGCGTTGCCCATTGCCGAAGTCAAGGCCACCGACATTGTTATCGTCAAGCCCGGCGAAAATATCCCGGTAGATGGTGAGGTGCTGGCAGGCCGTAGCGAAATCGACGAGGCGCTGATTACCGGAGAAAGCCTGCCAGTGGAAAAAAACCAGGGTGACACGGTGACCGGTGGATCGATTAATGGTACCGGTCTGCTGGAAATCCGGGCGACGAAAGTCGGTGAAGATTCCACACTGTCGAAAATTATCCGTCTAGTTGAGAATGCCCAGGCGGGCAAGGCACCCGTACAGCGTCTGGTAGACCGGATCAGTGAAATATTTGTACCGATTGTCATTGTGATCGCGGCGGTGACCTTCGGCATTCAGTATGGCGTCGTCGCAGACGGTACGTTTGAAACAGCATTGATCGCAGCGGTATCTGTATTGGTTATTGCTTGTCCCTGCGCCTTGGGACTGGCGACGCCGACGGCCATTATGACCGGCACGGGTGCCGCTGCCCGCTCCGGAATACTGATCAAGGATGTCACATCCCTGGAAAGTGCCCACCGATTGAATGCCATCATCTTCGACAAAACCGGTACGTTGACAGAAGGCAAACCCACCATTATTTCCATTCATGCTGTGCGTGGCAGCGAAGACGGATTACTGGCCATTGCCGGGTCAGTTCAGCAGGGCAGTGAGCATCCACTGGCGAAGGCGATTCTTGGTCAAACAACGGAGCGGGGATTAACGCTTTTGCCCGTCGAAAATTTTCAGAGCCACACAGGCACCGGTGTATCTGGCAGCGTGTCCGGAAAAGAAATTTTTATTGGTAATGAAGAATTGCTGGCCAATAATGATATTGATTCATCGGCCGTTGGTGAACTTGCGCAACAATGGCAAGATGAAGCAAAAACCGTCATCTGGATTGCTGATCGACAAGGTGTTATGGGTATTGTCTCCATTGCCGACCCGCTGCGAAGTGATGCCAAGTCTGCTATTCAGGCACTAAAGGATATGGGCATCAAAACCCTGATGCTGTCCGGTGATGCGCCAAAAGTTGCCCAGGCAATTGGTGAACAGGCGAGGATCGATGACGCGCGAGGTGGTGTTAAACCGGATGGCAAATCATCAGTGGTTAACGAACTGAAAGAAGCAGGTTATGCGGTGGGCATGATCGGCGATGGTATTAATGATGCACCAGCACTGGCGGCTGCGGATGTGGGTATAGCCATGGGCACAGGCACAGATATTGCCATGGAAACCGCTGGCATTACCTTGATGCGGCCTGATCCACGATTGGTGGCGGCTTCGATTTCTGCCAGTCGTGCAACGTTCAGTAAAATCAAACAGAATCTGTTCTGGGCATTCATTTACAATATTATCGGCATACCGCTTGCGGCAATGGGGTTGTTGACCCCGACAATAGCGGGTGCCGCGATGGCGCTGAGCAGCGTCAGTGTTGTTAGCAACTCTTTATTGCTGCGGCGCTGGAAACCTGATTTTACAAAAACGGACTAATGGAGCAAAAAATATGGAACGTGTAGAAATTCGTGTTGATGGAATGACCTGTGGCGGTTG
>QIGJ01000382.1 GCA_003229995.1 Gammaproteobacteria bacterium
TCTATTTCGAGCTTTTGTGATTGAAGAACGGGCGAAGACGGGCTGAAGCCGGGATGCAAAACAGGGAAGTTATTTCGTGCACGTTCCTTAAGGCCATTGTCGTCTTCCCAGCGATAAATGTTGGCCTAGCCCGCTTCAGTCGTTATACACAATACAAAGGCGCACAGTAATAATATTGCCAGTCGTTGTTCCTTGAACTTCATCTGATTAAAAATGGTGAAGCTAATTGTTGTGTTCATATTTTTTGAGCAACACACCTTCATCACCACAGCAATCTACGGCACATTTTTTCACCGTATGTACTGCCAGTGGGTCATCATTGAGATAGGCTGCAACAGGTAGATTGTTGTCGGCGCAGTCGCAGCCCTTGTCATCATAAAGATAAACATTTTGCAGGCCTGCGCGGCGTCCCAGTTCGGCGGCAGTGTGCAGTGTGTCGGTGGGTGTGGGTGGCAGGTCTGACAATTTGTAGGCGGGGAAAAATTTGGTGATATGCCAGGGACTGTCTGCCCCCAGTTGATCACGAATCCATATGGCGATACGCATCAGTTCGTCAGCCCCATCATTTTTGCCGGGGATAACGTTGGTGCGTACTTCCACATGCATGCCCAGTTGCTGGGCCTTTTTGATACTGCCCAGCACATCTTCAACGCTGGCAACAGGGCAGATATCTTTGTAGAAGTCATCATTAAGGCTTTTGATGTCGGAACAGAGTACATCGATGTGTTCCGACATGGCTTCCAGCGCTTCATCAGTGACAAAGCTATTGGAGACGTACAAGGTGTACAGACCGGCGGCATGCGCGAGTTTTGCCACGTCGATGACATATTCCAGCCATACGGCGGGTTCTGAATAAGTAAAGGCAATGCCATCCACACCGTGGTGCAGAGCGGCCTCAACGAGGCGTTTGGGGCTGACGTATGCTGCGGTGGACTGTCCCTGTGCCAAATCGTCCAACGCACTGACCCCCCAGGAAATCTCCAGGTTGTGGCAACCACCGCAGCGGAAGTTGCAGCCATAGCTGCCCACCGACATCACCTGTGTGCCGGGTTGGAAATGTCTGACCGGTTTATCCTCAATGGGACCGATGTCGATGGCGGAGAGAATACCGTAGCTGAGATTGTAAAGCGTGCCATGACGATTCACATGTGCCTGACAGAAACCACGTTGGCCATGTGCCAGTTTGCAGCGCCATAGACAGAGGTCACACTGGGTAGTGCCATTGGCGTGGCGGGTTTGCAGCCTGGTTTCGACTAGCTGGTATTGTTCGTGGTCGTGAATTTTGTGTGTCATTCGTCAGTATTTTCATTATTGGAGAGTGGTTTGGCGATTATAAAGTGTTTTGTGGGTGCTGGTTACCCGATTGGCATGCTTCGGGCTTGACTCGGTGAAGGTCAGCCGCTTTAATACGCACCCCTGGAAGGCCGGATAGCTCAGTCGGTAGAGCAGTGGATTGAAAATCCTCGTGTCGGTGGTTCGATTCCACCTCCGGCCACCATTAAAATCAATATGTTACAGTCTTTCATCATTCATAATGGTCAACGGCTGCTGATTGGCAGAGTTTGACCCAGACTCATCATCAGTGACTGGAATTTCAGATTGACGCACCAGTCTTGTTTCTGGCCATGTTTTTTACGCTTTCTTTCATATCGATCCCGCTGATAAAACCTAAATAAAAGCATGGCTATGCGTTGCACAACGTTTAGGTGTGGAAACCATTATTTAGACTTTACGTATTAACTCGTTACTTGCTTATAAACTCCCATATCTTGCCGGTTGGCGAGTTAATACATATTAGAGCCCTCTGTAATGTTGGTGACTCATTATCACTGCCAAGAATGGTAGACTGCACCAATGTTCTTATTATTTGATCGAATCCTGCAATGACCGGCCCAATCATTGCTGCCTTTTTGACCTATTTGTTGATGCTGGCAGCGTATAAATGGCGTCACTTGCGGCGTTTTCACATGTCAGTAATGGTTTTTATTATTTGCTTCGATATAGGTATGCCTTTTTATCTGGTAGCCACGCGAGATTGGAAAGCACGGCTGATCGATAACGGCGATATCCTTTCATTTGGTGTGTGGATGCACTTCGGGCTGATTATTACCCTGTATGTGCTGTATGTGATTCAGGTGCAGACGGTATTGAAGATGTTACGTTCGTCGAAACAGGCTGTGGACCCAGAGGAACTGGCGGCGGCGCGTCGCGACCATCGCTCGCAGGGTATGGGTATTTTATTGGCACGGGGGTTGGTGATTGTCACGGGTGCGATATTGGCCGATCCTAATGTTTGAAGAATGAGTGGCACCCTTAGTCTGTCGAAAATCCTGCCAACACGAGGCCATTAATTTCCCGATTTTTAGGTCTTCACTTTATCAAAATTTTTTCCAGCCCAGTAGATACTCTGTTTGGCGTCAAGGGAAAATCAGGATATTTCTTTGTTTTCTCCAGCCTAATATTGCGTGCCCATTCCTAACGATTGAATTCAGGAGGCGCTTTTTAGCATTCCCTGAAATGCCCTGCTTCGCTACTCAGCGAATATCCAGATCTTCCAGTAAGGCCGAAAGCCGTTCCAGGCGCTGAATCGGATCGTCTAACTGCAAAAAGTATTGTTTTTGTTCGAGGCGGATAGGCAACAACTCTGCCAGTCGGCTGCTGACCCAGCTGGCATCATCATATTTCTTTTCCATTTTCATGAACGGATAGTCGAGTTGCTCAAGCAGATTGCGCAAAACGTTTGTGGCGCGGTTGAATGCTTTAGGCAGCGGGCATGTTGCTTCGTTATCCAATAACTTTACCTCTGCCAAGGTCAATTGATTGGTTTGTACTTCACGGGAGATGATGTCAAAACGTTGCTGGCCGCAGACAGTGATGCCGAGCAGGCCATCCGGTTGTTTGTTGAAATAGCTGATGTCGATGAGGGTGCCGGTGTTGTAGGTATTGGCAGCTTTGCCGACTTCCGAGCCGTCGCGAATCAGGCACACGCCAAAGCCTGAATCTGTTTTCATACAGTCACTGACCATGTCGAGATAACGTGGTTCAAAAATGCGCAATGGCAGGGTGCCGCCGGGAAATAATACGGCGTGCAACGGGAATAGTGGAATAGTCAGTGTGCTCATTAGTGCTGTTCTTCACTCCAACGTGGTACCAGCGTATGTTCAATTTTCAGGTGATCCAGTATCCGGGCAACCACAAAGTCGATCAGCTCACCGATGCTTTGCGGATGGTGATAAAAACCAGGGCTGGCGGGCATGATGGTGACGCCCAGTTGTGAAAGTTTTAGCATGTTTTCCAGATGAATCGTCGAAACGGGCATTTCGCGGTGCAGTAAAATCAGTGGGCGACGTTCTTTTAACATGACGTCGGCAGCACGTTCGATGAGGTCACGGCTGGCACCATTGGCGATGGCGGACAGTGTCGCCGAAGAGCAGGGGCAAATTACCATGGCCCGGGCGGTGTTGGAGCCGCTGGCCACCGGTGACATCCACTGGTCGCGGCCAAAGACATGCAATTGGTTGTCGGCAGCGTTGAAGTATTCAGTGAGGAATAGTTGTTGTTCATCGGATCGCCCTGGCAGGTCGAAATCTGTTTCGGTGGCGATCACCACTTGTGCAGGCTGCGAAACCATTAGATACACTTCATGCCCTGCGTCCAGCAGGCATTCCAGCAAGCGCAGGCCGTATTGGGCACCGGAGGCACCAGTGATGGCGAGACTGATTCGGTTGCTTATCATGCGTTTTGTCTATTTTCCTGTGGTAGAGCCAGCAAATGTAGCAGTTTTTCGTGCAGGCCTCCAAAGGCACCGTTGCTCATGATCAGCACATGATCTCCGGAACGTGTGATTTCGGTGATGTGTGCTGCCAGCCGGTCAATATCATCAAAAACCTGTGCTGCGTCCAGTGTTGCGAGTACGTGGTCGAGGCTCCAGTCTAATCCTGCGGGCTGGTAGAGTAGCACTGCGTCGGCGGCATCCAGTGCCGGGCCGAGGGTATGGCGATGAATGCCCAGGCGCATGGTATTGGAGCAGGGTTCCAGTACCGCGA
>QIGJ01000124.1 GCA_003229995.1 Gammaproteobacteria bacterium
TGCATTACTACTTAATAAGGGCAACCGAGCGATGTTAGCCCTTATTCACACTTTAATGGTATTTAAGAAAATTGACCACCTGACAAGCACCGGGATATACACCGTTAATAATATTTAACATACTGTTTTATTTAGCTTTTAAATAAAAAATGCATTCCATATGGCTGGTAGCCAGACATTCAAGCTGGTTTATCAGTGTTGATCGTGCAGGTTATTTTTCCGGTAGTGGCGCTTCATGCGGTAAATGCACTTCTTCCATCTGACCTGCGGCAGGGTCAGTGAACGTTTCCATGGATATTTTGTTTTCGGCTCTTGCAACAATCGTGGTAATTGCTGCATCTCCTGTCACGTTAACGGCGGTGCGCATCATGTCCAGCAAGCGATCAACACCCATGATCAATGCAATTCCTTCCACTGGCAGGCCGACTTGGTTGAATACCATCGCCAGCATGATAAGCCCCACACCGGGTACTCCGGCGGTGCCGATGGAGGCCAGAACGGCCATGCCAATCACGGTGAGGTAGCCGCTAATACCCAGATCGATACCATAGACATTGGCAATGAATACGGTTGCCACACCCTGCATAATGGCGGTGCCATCCATGTTGATGGTGGCTCCGAAAGGCACGATAAAAGAGGTGGTGGACTTATCAACACCCAGTCGCTTCTCCACAGAACGCAGCGTCACCGGGATGGTGGCGTTTGAACTGGAAGTGCTGAAGGCGAATATTTGCGCCGTGCGCATTTTTTTCAGGAATATTAACGGACTGACACGTCCCAGCAGTTTCAGCAGTATCATTAGGGTGCCGGTCATATGTAGCACCAGTACCACTGCGACGACACCGAAATAACTGATCATCGGTAGAATCAGCCCCAGGCCTTGCAGAGAGAATGTTTTTGCCATTAACGCAAATACCCCAATGGGTGCAACGTGCATCACGACGTTAACAACTTCCATCATTACATCGTTCAGTTTTTCTGCGCCTTGTGCGATGGAGCGTCCCTTCTCTCCAATCATTAACACGCAGATGGCAAAAAGAATGGTAAAGAATATAATTTGCAACATGTTGCCGCTCGCGTAGGCGGCAATGGGGTTGGTGGGTACCAGATCAATGAGCACCTGGGTCAGCGGCGGTGCAGCAGGGGCGGTAAACTCAGCCTGTCCGGCGAGCTGCATGTCAAACCCTTCACCCGGGCCTACTACCACGGCCACTGTAATGGCCAGGGTAATGGCCAACGCTGTGGTTAACATGAACAACAGAAATGCCTTGATGCCGACCCGGCCGAGGGTATTCACATCCCCTATACCGCAAACACCACAGATCAGAGAGAAGGTGACCAGTGGTACTACCAGCATTTTCAGCGCACTGATAAACGTTGCACCGACCACATGAAAAAGTCCATTGACCAGATAGTTCTGGATAAAGGCGACTTCGCTGGCAAAGGCATTAATCAGGCTGCCAACAATCAGGCCGCAGATCATCCAGATTAGAATTTTAGTGGTCACGTTCATTTTTTGTTGTGGCATTAATCAGTCCTTGATTGATGTGTTTACTGACGGAAAAGCGATACTACATCACAACTACATCACATTGGTATTAAACCGGAGGGCAGGGGTGCAGATATTTTTGAGAAATATGAATAATTGCGGGGACTTACTGTGTAAGAGGAGGGGAATGATGACGGATATGCTGAATATTCCCAACGTCATCAGCTAGTTATTTTATCAAATAATAATATGGTTATATATTGGTTTAAGGTGTACTCTTTTTAGCCTACAATTAATGAGTGCGGCAATAAGGTATACCCTCCTGCGGTTAGCAGAAACGAAGCGGGTCATTGGTCACGGGAAAATAATGATGGAATGAGAGCGCAGTCACCCACAATGCAAAGTGTGCGCGCCGCTGGTGTTATGGCACCAGGGCAAAGCCCGTTTGCGCCCGATAACCATCGCGCTTACGCAGTATGGCGCGAGCAAAAGCTGGCGCATTATCCACAGCACCTGGATGAATTGCTGGTGCCGGTGGTTAATCCTCACATTTTGAGCGACGCGGAGTGTGTCGCCATTCGTCAAGCCTGTGCCCGTGCCAACATGGCGATTTATGTCAGCGAGCCAGCAACAGATGATGAAATACCCGGTACATCACTGGTTGCGGATATGGGGAGGCACTTTGGTTTGTTGCACCCGGACCAGAATCTTTATGCGAATGACGATGGTATTTCCGCATTGCAGGTTTCTGCGCAACGTCGTCAATACGAGTATATCCCATATGGCCCATGCAGTATTAGTTGGCATACCGATGGTTATTACAATCCACCTGAGCGAAAAATTCATGCCATGGTGCTGCATTGTGTGCGACCCGCAGCAGAGGGGGGTGAAAATGCCTTGCTGGATCATGAAATGTTGTACTTGCAGTTGCGTGACAAAAATCCTGATTTTATTTCGGCCTTGATGCAGGATGACGTGATGACCATTCCTGCCAATATTGAAAACGGCGTGGAAATCCGCCCTGAGCAGAGTGGCCCAGTGTTTTCGGTGGATGTGCATAGCGGTCATTTGCACATGCGCTACACAGCACGCACACGTTCCATTGTGTGGAAAACAGATACCACCACACAGGCTGCGGTGAAATTGCTTGAAGATTTACTGGCGGGGGATTCACCGTATTGTTTTAACCAGTGTCTGGCGGCAGGGGAAGGCATCATCAGCAATAATGTGGTACACCGTCGTACGGCATTTAAAGATAGCCCTGATGCAGAACAGGGGCGATTGATTTACCGCGCACGGTATTACGAGCGCATTCAATGAGGGTTTTACAACGACCCTACAGTGAGAAACCATGATGATTTACCTGAGTGAATTGTTGATACAGAACCCGGAGCTGGAATCCTTTGAGCAATTGTTGCAAGTCATTGCCCAAAAGGCCCAACAGGGTGCCATTCATTTGAAGATCGACATCAAGCCTGCTTATCCTGACACTCCCGGTAACTGGGAAGATAAAGTGGAAGGTGCTTTCGCGGGTGTACATTCGATAATGGGCGCTTACACGGGTAGTACCGGAGAAGACTGACTGCTTATTGAACAGGAAAGCGCAATGAAGTTTTTAAATGATGACATGGGTATGCGTGATGCCGACAGTGGTGATGAAGCAGAAGTATCCGTAGCACAGTTGGAACAGGAAGTGGCGATAGCGCAGGAGGAAATGCTCGCATTGCCCGCTGGTTATCAGCCTGTGCAAAAGGCGGTGATACAAAACCGTATCGCTGAACTGTTGGTAGATTTGCAGCAAGACGAAGAGGCGTTTGATATTGCTCGTGAAGCCTTTGATGTTTTTGTGGCAGTGCAACAATGGGAAAATGTTGTGCAATCATGCAACGTCATGTTCCTTGCTGGGCAGGCAAGCTCCCTGTCTGCTCTGGGGCAGGGTGTGTGGCTGGCAGTGACCTTTCCCATGGATGCTGAATTATCCATTGCCATGTTGCAACACATTATTGATGAAACTCCCGCTGACTCTGATGGTGCTGCGGTGGCTGCAATTACGGCCTGTTATGTGATGGAAATGCGCAGTGAAGGCAAACAGCGCGATAACCTTGCCTTGTTTACCAATCATATGCTGGGCACCGTAGCCCGGCGGCATAGTGATGTGAGCAAGCAGGAGCAGTTTGATGACTGGATGGAAAAAATGGAACTGACTGATCCCGCTAAATTTTTACCGCGCCTGCGTAATGTGGTGGACGTGCTGGTGCAGGATGACTGGTGGGTGGATCGGGAAGCGATTTGGGCAAATTTACCGGATCAATAAAATAATATGCTCACCAACAAAATTATTGATTCTGTTTTTGTAGGGTGAGCGATACCCACCCTACATCAGGAAGCCGGTTTCTTTGTAAACAAGTGAAATAATTTATTGAATATGAATAATGTATTGGCAAGAAAACACTAAAAATAAAACACTGCACGTTACTGATAACGTAGTGGATCTTGTGTTCACATTACGTTGCAAATGTTTGC
>QIGJ01000027.1 GCA_003229995.1 Gammaproteobacteria bacterium
GGGGCGACGGGAAGAACAGGCTCTTTGATTGTTAAAGCATTAAACCAGAAAAATATCCAGCCTAGAATTTTTGTACGGGATTTACAAAAGGCACATAAGGTTTTGTCAGGTGCTTCTTATGAGGCTATTACCGGTGATTTTTCTATGTCTGCCATGGTTGTTCAGGCTCTGGAAAATATCAGTTCGGTATACCTTGTTACCAATGAAGATGAGGTGTTCCCAAGCCAGCTTGATCATTTTATCCGTGCTGCAGAAAATGCCGGGATTCGTCGGCTTGTTGTGCTTTCAGCATTGGCAGACTCATCATCGGATATTGATTTTGTTCGCTGGCATGGGGAGTATGAAGATAGAATAAAAGCTTCTACATTGAATTACACGATTATTTATCCTGATTGGTTTATGCAGAATTATCTTGGTCATGCTAAAGTTGGTGAATTCCGGTTTCCTGGTGGCAGGGCAAAAGTCAGTTTTATTGACGCTATGGATGTCGCTGAATTTGCCGTTTTTTTATTGTTGCTGAAATCGGGACATGAAAGAAAAACTTATTCTGTCACTGGTCCAGAGGCTTTTACTTTTGAAGAGCCGGTTGATTTAATCAACAAAATATTAGTTTCAAATATTCAGCACAAGCTGAGATTTGTTTACGTTGATTCTGAACAATTTTATCGGGAAATGTTGCGCAATGACATACCCAAACGATATGCCGACATGTATATCGGTATGACAAAAGCGTTACAGAAAGGGGTTGATTCTTTACCCAATACGACTTTTGAGAATATCATGGGACGGCCGCCAGGAACTTTTAACCAATTTATACAAACTCATAAAGTTTTTCTGGAGAATTGTTTGAATTAGCTTCGGTATTTCTGTCAATTTCACAAGCTTGTTATTGTGTGCATGTTCCTAAGTATCAAACAGCATGGCAATGTTTGAATTCTGAATCTACATTTAATGTCAGTATATCCCATACAATATCGGTTAATAGACTGGCTATTTGCTTTGGGGGCAACGGAAGCGCATCGGCAGTTATTGAGTAGCCTTCAAAGTATGGAATCAGCACAGCGACAAGTTTTTTGCCTTGCCTTTTGGTCGAAATCAAATTTCCAAAAACTTTATTGATGAGTAATGCACTTTCAATATAGTAGTCATCCAGGTATTTTTTTATGACTTCGTTCCTGGTTGAAATCGCCCAAATTTCTTTAAAGGTTTTACATAAGTTAAGCTTTGATTCATTATCCAGTAGGCTGATAAGCAAGTTCCTGATATCACTTTTTTTTATTGATGCCTTATCGGGTAAACTGATTGTTGCATTAGTGCCAATTTTCGTACATTTGAACAGATAATAGTCGATGATCCCCATCAGTAACGCATCTCTATTTTTAAAATGATATTGCAAATTACTCAAAGTGATACCTGCCCCTATTGAGACTTTTCGCATGGTAAAACCGTGACTTCCCTGGGCTGCAAGGATATTTAATCCACTCTGAATGATGCGATGTTCAGTTTCTATTTTTACCATAACACTTCAAGGCTCCCAAGTTCCCACGAAGCTACATCATACAGTACGCTTCTATTCAGGTCTTGTTGTCCGATGAAATGGGTTACCATTTTGGACGCGAAAACCCGTTGCGTAAGTGATTGAAAAGAAAGTAATAATTGATTGTGTACTGTGACAGTACCGACCGTTTATCGAAATGGGGTTTTACACCGCAAGTAGCCTGTGTAAAGAGGAACAACAGTGTTTATGCGGGCATTGGCTTTTCCTGCCAGCGGAAAAAGAAGGAGAGTGGAAAATGCCTATAAACTAGCCCTGTATGGTATTGTAAAGTCTCGAAATACTTTATTATTATTTATGTGCCCCTCATGGTGCTGTTGTTATTAATTGGCGTGATTGGATTCATACGTTTTGAAGCATGGAAACAATGATAAATTTGAGCATAAACAGACATTAGAATGCTTGGACTTATCCCAAACGATTAATCCCTCGGATACCCCCCTGAGAGCATCCGGGCAGGTGGCCTACTCTGCCCGGGCAATGTTGATCTGCTCAATGACGTGAGTGGTGAATATGCGAAATATTAAATCGGGCCAGATTACGAAATCACAATATGATTACCGATGAAAACGTGCATCGGATATATTTCAAACCAATGTGAGGCCGTTTGAAAAATGGATGTTTGGACAAAATACCACTCATGAAAGCGTGCGCATTGCACAAGGGGGCGGTATTCCGGCGACGGCAAATATCGCCGGGCATGCTGACAGATTGAAAAGTCTGGCGGCTATTACAAGGGGAGTGGTATTGCCCTGATAGGGGGGCAAACTAACCTTTCATTTTGTGTGTAAATTGCCGGAATGACCAGAATCCAATGGTTTCAACGACTTTCTGCAGGAGGAGAGAAATTAACGGGCGAGCCGTGGAGAAGCGTATAAACAGATCGACGATTTTCCTGGACAGCAGACCCTGGACCTTGGACACTACCCTCCGGAAACTGATGTTCCACAAACCTGAAGTAATTCCATGACCGATTCCCATAAACAGCAGTCACCCTCCCAGGACCAGCCAGGGCAGCAAGTCGCCCAGGCTGAAATGCCGTTTGCGGTGGTGCAGGGCGAGGCAATGACAGCTTTGCCCAAAGATTTGTACATCCCGCCCGAGGCACTGGAGGTGATTCTGGAGGCCTTCGAGGGGCCACTGGATTTGTTGCTATATCTGATTCGTCGCCAGAACCTGGATGTGCTGAATATTCCCATCGCTGAAATCACCCGCCAGTACATGGAATACGTGGAGATGATGAAGTCGCTGAATCTGGAGCTGGCGGCGGATTATCTGGTCATGGCAGCCATGCTTGCGGAAATCAAGTCACGCATGTTGTTGCCGCGTCCGGTGGAAGAGGACAATGAGGAAGATCCACGCGCTGAACTGGTACGACGCTTGCAGGAATATGAGCGTTTCAAACAGGCTGCTGAAGATATCGATGGCCTGCCACGCATGAACCGTGAGGTATTTCAGGCTTCAGCAAAAACACCGGATCTCAAACTGATCAAACCTGAACCTGATGTGGATATGCGCGAACTGCTCAGCGCGTTTAAAGATGTACTGGTGCGTGTGGAATTGAATACCAGTCATCAAGTGAGCATGGAACCGTTGTCGGTCCGTGAGCGCATGTCGGATGTGCTGGACCAGTTAGACAGTGAAAAATTTACCGAGTTTTTCACGCTGTTTTCGCCGAAAGAAGGGCGTCTGGGTCTGGTGGTGACTTTTTTGGCCATTCTGGAACTCATCAAGGAATCCCTGATCGAGCTGATTCAAACCGAACCTTATGAACCGATTCACATTAAAACCCGGGCGAGTCGCTGATAATCGCGCAATGTACTTATTGGATGTGTGTTATGTCATCAAACTCTGAAACGGTAACGACGGTAACGACGGAAATGCGGGATGAGACAGATATAGAACCTGTACCCGAGCCTACGTCAACGGATGAAATGTCCGACCCGGTGTCACTGAGTGCTGTCGTACTGGACACGGAGAAGGTCAAAAATATTGTCGAGGCTGCATTGCTGGCAGCAGGTCAGCCGTTGTCAGTGGATCGTTTGTTGAGCTTGTTTTTGGATGAAAATCAGCCGTCGCGTGAAGAATTGAGTGCTGCACTGACAGCGCTGGCTGAAGAATCTGCTACCCGTGGTGTTGAGTTGGTGGAGGTGGGGAGTGGTTTCCGTTATCAGGCCAAACAGGAAAATGCCCAGTGGATTGCGCGTTTGTGGGAAGAAAAACCTGCGCGTTACTCGCGTGCTTTGCTGGAAACCTTGGCATTGATCGCTTACCGGCAGCCGATTACGCGTGGTGAAATTGAAGATGTTCGTGGTGTGAGTGTGAGCACCAGCATCATAAAAACCCTGATGGAACGTGAGTGGGTGAAAGTCGTGGGGCATCGTGATGTGCCGGGCAAGGGCAAGCCTGCCATGTATGCATCGACTAAACAGTTCCTGGATTATTTTAGTTTGAAGGGGTTGAGTGACTTGCCCACGCTGGCAGAAATCCGTGATATTGATTCCATTAACGCCGAACTGGATTTAACCGAGCCAGGTGTCGAGTATGCTGATGTAAATACCAAAAATATGAGTGAAGGCAGTGTCGAAGACGATGCTGAAAACAATACCGAAGACGATACCGAAAACAGTGCCGAAGACATGGCAGCAACAGATATTGATGAAGCAGAAAGCGATGAAACAGAAACCAGTGAACAAACTTCATTGCT
>QIGJ01000236.1 GCA_003229995.1 Gammaproteobacteria bacterium
AAGACATAGTCGGGGATGCTGGATATGAGTGCGTGGCGTCCGCTCAGGGTCAGGTCGTTTAACTGAATGTCATTGCCGTGTTTGCGGCCAATGCTCAGGTTTTGGTCACCGATGGAAAATTCACGAAGAATTTTACCTTCCAGGGTGAGAATCAGCTTGCGTTCGGGTTCGTCAATATCGACCGGTGGCGTTTGTGACGGCTGCTCATGTTCTGGTGATACGGGATGTGTTTCATCCAACCCGGGCAGGGTAGTGACGTTATTGGAATTTACTGTCTGATGTTGGGTTGATTGAGTCATCTTGTTCCCTATATTGTTCGAAGTTCGATTTCAGCCGAGCCTTTCGATAAGCTTCTTCACCGGTGATCAGTTTTTCGTCGAGCAAACGGCGCAATGCAGTGTCGATATTTTGCATGCCTTGCAGGGCACCACCCTGTATCACATTTTCCAATTGTTCAGTTTTACCCTCGCGGATAATGTTGGATGCAGCCGAATTATTGACCAGAGTTTCCACGGCTGCAAGTCGGCCACGATTATCGGCAGTTTTCACCAGCTGTTGAGAGATAACGCCACACAACGAAGTTGACAGCATGGCACGGATATAGGGCTCTTCACCAGGCGGGAATACGTTGATTATCCGGTCGATGGCGGCTGCGGCACCATTGGTGTGCAGGGTGGCTAGAATCAGGATACCCATTTCTGCTGCGGTGACTGCGAGGCTGATGGTGTCCAGATCGCGCATTTCTCCGACGAGGATAACGTCTGGGTCTTCGCGCAGGGCGGAGCGCAAGGCAGAGGCGAAACTGTCGGTATGGTCGCCTACTTCACGTTGGCTGATCAGGCAGCTTTTGGGCATGTGGACATGTTCCACCGGGTCTTCGATGGTGATGATGTGGCCTTTGCGTTCGGTATTGATGAAATCAATCATCGCTGCGAGGGTGGTGGATTTGCCGGAGCCTGTGGGGCCAGCGACCAGAATCAGTCCTTTACGTTGTCGGGCCAGTGCTTTGAGCACTGTGGGCATGTTCAGGGTGTCCAGGTCGGTGACGGTGCTGGGGATGGCACGGAACACGGCACCCATGCCGCCCAGGTGGCGAAAGACATTGACGCGAAAACGTGATATTCCGGGTATTTCGTAGCCAAAGTCGGCACCACCCAGGCGTTCAAAGGTTTGTTTGACCCGTTCAGGCATGATTTCAAATAACAAGCTTCGGGTTTCGCTTTCCGTCAGTTCACGGTATTTAACCGGGTGAATTTCACCGTAAAGGCGGATGCGTGGTGGATTGCCGGAGACCAGATGCAGGTCTGATCCGGCTTGTTTGATCAGTAATTCAAGAAAGGCATTGATACGACTCATGAGGTAGCGCTCATTATTTAGCTGATGGCCAGGTCAATCTGTGGTAGCAGGTCCGGGTCTGTGACAAAACGTTGGAATTGTTGTTTATTGGTGGCGTGCAGGTAGGCGTCATCAGGGTCGATTTCTTTGTTTTGCAGTGCTTCCAGCAGTGCCTGATCCATGGTTTGCATGCCTTTGTCACGTCCGGTTTGCAAAATAGACGGAATCTGAAAAATCTTGCCGGTGCTGATGAGGTTGGCGATGGCCGGGGTGTTGATAAACACTTCCACAATGGCTTTGCGTCCGCGTCCGTCCACGGTTTTTACCAGTTTCTGGCTGATGACCCCCTGCAAATGCTGGGCAAGAAAGTTGGTGGCCTGGGCTTTTTGCTCAGTGGGAGTGGCGTCGATAATGCGGTCCAGGGTTTTGGTGGCCGAGGTGGTGTGCAGGGTGCCCAGCACTAAATGGCCGGTTTCGGCGGCGGTCATGGCCATTATAATGGTTTCCGGGTCGCGCAGTTCGCCCACCAGAATCACGTCTGGGTCTTCGCGCAAGGCGGCGCGCAGACCATTGGCGAAGGTATCAACGTGGGTACCGATTTCGCGTTGGACCACCAGCGATTTCTGGCTATGGTGGATGTATTCGATGGGGTCTTCGAGGGTAATGATATTCAGCCGACGGTTACGGTTGAGCAGGTCCAGCATGGAGGCCAGGGTAGTGGATTTACCGGTGCCTGTGGCACCGGTGACCAATACCAGTCCTTGATGGGCATCGATAAATCTTTCGACGATGGGTGGCATGCCCAGTGCGTGTAGAGAGGGGATGTCGGTATTCACCAGCCGGAAGGCGGCACCCATGCCGGTCACTTTGCGAAACAGGCTGACACGGAATCGTCCTACGTCGTCACTTTGATAGGCAAAATCGATGTCACGGCCATTGTCGAAGTCAACTTTTTGTTGACCATTCAGTATTTCGAAAATCAGGCTTTCCAGTTCCTGATCGGTGAGATCCCGGTATTTGATGGGAATAAGGTCGCCCAGATTGCGCAACAAAGGTGGCATGCCGACGGCAAGGTGAATGTCGGTGCAGCCTTGCTCGCGGCCGAGTTTCAAGAAAGCATCAATTCTGGCCATTTAAGGAGTCTCCTCGACCGCTTCCAGTTTTTCGCGCAATTCATCAAAAGTCTGAAACCGTTGTTCGGGATTGACGGCCATGGCTTTGATGATAATCGCTTCCAGTGATTCGGGCAGTTCCGGGTTGATCTTTCGGGGTGGGGTTGCTGAGCCTTCCACATGCTGAAACAGAATGGCCATGGATTCGTCACCGGTATAGGGCGCTGTACCCACAAACATTTCATAGAGGATGATGCCCAATGTGTAGATGTCAGTACGTGAGTCAATCGTGCGGCCGCGTACTTGTTCGGGAGCCATATAGGTGGGGGTGCCTACCAAAATGCCACTTTTGGTGAGTCGCGAATCTGCCTTGCGTGCGGCGGCGGCGAGGCCGAAGTCAACGATCTTCACCAGATCGTCATCGTTAATCAGGATGTTCGCGGGTTTGAGATCGCGGTGTACCACGCCCATGGTTTGTGCCTGGGCCATGCCACGACAAATGCTGCACATGAGTTGGATGCCACGGCGAACCTCACAGGTCTGTTTTTGTTTATTGCGTTTATTTCGTTCGTCGGCCAGGGAATGGCTGGGAAAGTATTCCATGGAAATGGCGTAGGAGTGGTCAATGGTGACTAGATCATAAATACGAATAATGTTTTCGTGGGTGATCTTACGGGCATAGCGTAATTCGTGCATGAAGCGTTCGATCATGCTCTGGTCGGCGGCCACATGCGGGTTGAGGAATTTGAGAATAAACTGGTCGCCGACCATGACATCTTCCACCAGCCACACCACACCAAAGGCACCTTCGCCGATTTTACGAATGACGTGATAGCGATCAATGAGCACGGTGTTGGGGGCCAGTCGTGAGGGGTCAAAAACGTGTGTGAAGTGCTGACCGTTATCAGCATGGGTGGTTGTGCCATCGGATGCTGTGAAAGAGCCACTTGTGTTTATGGATTGCGTCTGTCCTGAGGTGTCGGCATCCGGGGCGCTGCTGAAATTCAGAGTCGGCTGGTCCTGGAGATTCACCGCCATGGGGGCGGACGAAACGGGGTTGTCAACAGTGGTGGTGCCATGGGTGGCAGCATCATTGGTAGCAGCATCATTGGTAGCACCATCATTGGCTGTACCATTGACACGATTTCCAAAACGCATAATCAGGCTTTGCATGGTTTCGTTGGCCACAGTGCGCACATCATCAGTGTGAGAGTTGGCAAGTTGGGTAGCCGCTTCCTGCACTCGTTGGGCGTTGCTGTCATCGGTGAGGGTTTCCAGCGCTCGCAGTGCTTCTTTGCGTAGGGCGTTATTGGGATTGTCGAGTTGTTTGAGCAGAGGCGTGACCGCTTGTTTGTCGCCCAGAGTGGCCAGGGCGCGAATCACTACCTGACCGGCTTCCGGGTTTTCTTTCATCATGGTGATCAGATATGGCACAGCACGGGTGTCGCCGATGGCCGCCAGGGCGTCCACGGCACGTTCCCGCACCCACCAGTCTTCATCGCGCA
>QIGJ01000113.1 GCA_003229995.1 Gammaproteobacteria bacterium
TGTAAGCGTGCAAGTGCAAGAAGTTTTTTATCAGCTGGGCCTGGATTTTGAGCGTCGTCGTCAGTTTGATAAAGCGCTGATTGCTTATGGTCATATCGCTGAACAGGATGATAATTTCCGTGATATCCGCGAGCGCAGGGCGCGGCATCAATCGGAATTGAAACCGGTATCACTGGCGGCCACTTCGGTTTCTTACACCTCGACCAGACTGGTGGTGGATGACCCCAAAGTAGAGCGTCCGGTGTTGGGTCGCTATGAAATCGAACGTGAATTGGGCCGTGGAGCCATGGGCACGGTGTATCTGGGACGCGATCCACGTATTGGCCGCACTGTGGCCATCAAAACCATGGCGCTCACCGAGGAATTTGAAAGCGAACAATTGGAAGACGTGCGTCGGCGTTTTTTTCAGGAGGCAGAAACGGCCGGGCGTCTCAATCACCCCAATATTGTTACCATTTATGATGTCGGTGAGGAGCATGATCTCGCCTATATCGCCATGGATTATATTACCGGCAACAGTCTTGACCAACACATTCGTAAAGAAGCATTACTGCCCATGGCTCAGGTGTTTGCCATCGGTATGCAAGTGGCTGAGGCATTGGGTTATGCCCATGAGCAAAAGGTGGTGCATCGTGATGTGAAGCCGGGCAACATTATTTTTGACCACGACAAGGGACAGCTGAAAGTGACCGACTTTGGTATCGCCTGTCTAACGGATAATAGCAAGACACGCACTGGCACCGTATTGGGTAGCCCATTTTACATGTCGCCGGAACAAATCGCCGGTAAAAAAGTGGATGGCCGTTCGGACCTGTTTTCCCTGGGTGTCACCCTGTATCAGCTGTTTACCGGTTGCTTACCCTTTGAAGGCGATTCACTGACCAATCTCATGTACCAGATCACGAACGAAAAACCCAAGAGTATACGTAAGCTGCGCCCGGAACTGCCCACTTGTATGACCCGTCTCATTAACAAGGCGCTGGAAAAGAACCCGGCTAAACGTTTTGACACAGGGCAGAGCATGGCGGATGCCATAAGACGTTGTGTGGAAAAAATCTGATTCAAACAGACCAACGACCCGGGATATTGACAATGACAACGGAAACAAACATCCAGTGTAGTGTGCATGTCATTGGTGTCACAGACACCGGCCGTGCCCGTACTCACAATGAGGATGCCATCGCCTGGGATGTGCCACATGGCCTTGCGATGCTGGCAGATGGTATGGGTGGCCACAATGCGGGTGACGTGGCCAGTGGCTTGTGTCTGGAAACGCTCAATGAGGTATTACAAGCGGCGCTGGATAAACCACTGCGCCTGCGTCCCAACAGAGGTATGAGCAAACACGCCACCTTGGTGCGTCGTTCGGTGAACAAGGCCAATACCGCGATTTTTGAAAATGCGGAAGCGAATCCCGAGCGCAAAGGCATGGGAACCACTCTGGCGATGGTGCTTTTTTATGAGGATAAGGTGGTGATGGCCCATGTGGGTGATTCGCGAGTGTACCGCCTGCGTGACCGCACACTGGAACAAGTAACAGCAGACCATTCATTAGTGCGTGAGTTGTTGGAAAAAGGGGCAATTTCTGCCGAGGAGGCGGAAAACAACCCCTATCGTCATGTCATTACCCGAGCGGTGGGAGTGCGCCCCCGCATGGTGACCGAAGTACAGGAACGGGAAGCCCGACCCGGTGATGTGTTTTTGCTATGCTCGGACGGGCTGACTGATCTGGTGAGCGATGCCGTTATTGAAGATATTCTGGTGGTTGCCGAAGGGAATTGGGATTACGCCGCGCAACACTTGGTCGACCTCGCCAACAATAATGGCGGACGAGATAATATCTCTGTGGTGATTGCGGCGTTGGGTGGGCCGCGTTGAGTGCAGAAAAATATTGACAGCATAATAACCCTTATTCTATTTGCTATTGTTGAAGGTGCAAACCCATGCCAAAACTTGTTCATTCCCGTGAAGGTCAATTTCTGGAAGACATTCCCCTTGAAAAGGGTAGCTGGTTGATTGGTCGTCGGCCTGAATGTGAGATTCGTGTCGATGATGAAACGGTCAGCGGTAAACATGCAAAAATCACAGTTGTACCCAGTGCCTACATGGAAGGTCTGCTGGACGTACATATCGAAGACCAGGGCAGCACCAATGGTACGATAGTGAATGGCAAAGTGATCAAACGCCACATGTTAAAACATGGCGAAGTGGCAAAGGTTGGCAGTCACGAATTTTCTCTGGTGGATGAAGCGACGCGGGGTTTTGAAACCACTACAGTGATTCTGCCAGACTGATGGTAAGAAATGGGCACGTAATAAGGAATGGGCACGCAATAACTTCCCAGTTTCGCATCTCATCTTCAGCCCGTCTATGTGATGAGTTTTTGGATGGGTACCATTCAATGTCCATTCATTAGGTTCTATGTCAGGGTTTTTGAGCCCGAATGAGCAAGAGTCTTCAACTGTCGGCCTTTCCACAGCATGTACAAGACAGGAATCAACACCATAGAAACCAAAGGTGCGGTAATCATGCCACCTAACATCGGTGCTGCAATGCGTTGCATCACTTCTGAACCGGTGCCTGAACCTATCATGATAGGTATTAAGCCAGCAATTACAACTGCCGCTGACATGGCTTTTGGCCTGACGCGCAAAACCGCACCATCAATAATAGCTTCACGCAGTTGTTGCTTATTGCTGGGTTTATATTCTTTTATCGCCTGATTAAGATAGACCAACATTATGACACCAAATTCCGCAGCCACACCGGCTAATGCCACAAAGCCCACACCAACAGCAACCGATAAATTATAATCCAGTATATAAACTAACCAGACTCCACCGACCAACGCCAATGGTACTGAGCCCATTACCATAAAACATTCCGTGAAATTACGAAAATTCAAATAAAGCAATAGAAATATAATGGCTAATGTCAGTGGCACAACATAAGTCAGTTTTTCTTTTGCACGCAGCATGTACTCGTATTGTCCCGACCAGCCCACAGAATAGCCTGCGGGTAAATTGATATTTTGTTCCACGGCTTTTTGCGCATCCAACACATACCCGCCTAAATCCCGGTTTTGTATATCGACATATACCCAGCCAATTCGCCGCGCATTTTCACTTTTAATCATCCCCGGCCCATCAACAATCTGTATTTCTGCCACTTCATGTAAAGCCACTTGTGCCATGTTGGGCGTCACTATTGGCAATTGCCGGAGCTTGGCCACTGAATCACGCACGGTACGTGGATAACGCACATTAACGGGATAACGCTCCAATCCTTCAACGGTTTGAGTCACATTTGAACCACCGACGGCCGTGCTGATGACCTCCTGGATATCGGCAATATTGAGACCAAATCGAGCAGCAGCACGGCGATCAATATTAATATCAATATATCGGGCACCTGCCACGCGTTCTGAAAATACAGACAGGGTTCCCGGTATTTCTTTGATCACTTTTTCTATTTCTTGGCCGATTTTCTGTATTTCGGTCAAGTCTGGCCCAGATATTTTTATTCCTAATGGGGTTTTTACGCCCGTAGAAATCATATCAATACGGGTTTTTATGGGCATTACCCAGGCATTTGTCAGACCTGGAATAGACACTGTTTTTTGTAACTCCTGTTTGAGTTTTTTCATGGTCATCCCTTCACGCCATTCACTCTTTGGATGCAGTTGGATAGTGGTTTCTATCATTGTCAGTGGTGCAGGATCAGTTGCCGTTTCAGCTCGTCCCACTTTTCCAAATACCGTACGCACTTCTGGAATGGTACGGATAAGTTTGTCGGTTAACTGTAACAACTCACCTGCCTTGCCAACCGATATACCCGTAAATGCGGTTGGCATATATAATAAATCGCCCTCATCCAATTCCGGCATGAACTCCGAGCCTAATTTTGACATCGGATAAGCAATGGATACAACAGTGAGCACGGA
>QIGJ01000177.1 GCA_003229995.1 Gammaproteobacteria bacterium
ACTACCCTTGCCGGTGTCCCGTCGTTATGGATGCAGCTGGCCGCTTTGGACTGGCCCGAAGAGGTCGGCGACCATTTACACACGCTCACGAATTCCGGTGGACACTTGCCCGTGCCAGTGATCAAAAATCTGCAACAACGCCTGCCCGCCAGCCGTCTGTTTCTTATGTACGGTCTCACCGAGGCCTTCCGCTCCAGTTATCTACCACCGGAAGAACTGGCCACCCGCCCTACCTCCATGGGTAAAGCCATTCCCTATGCCGAGCTGGCAGTGGTGCGCCCGGATGGTACCAGCTGTGCTCCCGACGAGCCGGGTGAACTGGTACATGCCGGGCCACTGGTGGCACAGGGTTACTGGAATAATCCCACTGCCACCGGGCGTCACTTTCGCCCCCCACCTGCGGCCATGTCACAACGCAGCACTCGCGAAAAAGTGCTCTGGTCCGGCGATACCGTTACCATAGACGCAGACGGCTATTTGTATTTTGTGGGTCGTGAGGACGACATGATCAAGACTTCTGGTTACCGGGTCAGCCCCACCGAAGTGGAGGAAGTGCTGTATGCCAACGGGCAGGTCAACGAGGCGACAGTGTTCGGCGTACCACACCCGCGACTGGGACAGGCTATTGTGGCGCTGGTGACCCCCGCTGCCGGTACACAGGTGGACGATGCCTTTGTCGTCGTGCAACAGTTGCTCGACAACTGCCGGGCGGTGTTGCCTGCGTTTATGCTACCGGCACATATTGAACAGCGGCAGCTGCTGCCCAAAACACCCAATGGTAAAATCGACCGCCAACGATTAAAGCAGGAATTTCACCGATATTTTACAGAGGCACCATGAGCAAACCTCAACAACCCGTCCATTGTGAATTACCGTATTTCCCCGTGGCGGACAAACAATTGCAGATAGGCGGACACTCCGTTGAGCAACTCGCCCAACGATTGGGCAACACCCCATTTTATGCTTACGACCGCGCCGTAATTGACCAGCGCATCCGGGCATTGCGTACGCTGCTAGCGGATTCCATCCGCCTGCATTACGCAGTCAAAGCCAACCCCATGCCTGATTTGCTACAACACGTTGCCCAACAGGTGGATGGGCTCGACATTGCCTCACAGGGAGAACTCGCGCTGGCCCTGCAAACCGACACTGACCCACAACACATCAGTTTCACCGGCCCCGGCAAGGGCGAGGCGGAATTGCAGGCTGCCATTGATGCTGGCGTCACACTCAATATTGAGTCAGCCACGGAGATGCGGCGTATCGCCGGGCTGACGTCAAGCCGTGGTATACCGCCCCGGGTTACCGTGCGCATAAACCCTGACTTCGAACTCAAATCCTCGGGCATGCGCATGGGCGGCGGTGCAACACCCTTTGGAATCGATGTCGAACAGGTGCCCGCACTACTGAAAGAACTGGCCGACCTGGGTCTGGAATTTTGGGGTTTTCACATTTTCGCCGGTTCACAAAACCTGCGTGCCGATGCCATTATTGAAGCGCAAAACGCGACTCTAGCATTGGCTATCCGGCTTGCAGAACATGCCCCCTCGCCTGTGCGCCTGCTGAATATGGGCGGTGGTTTCGGCATCCCTTATTTTCCCGGCGAGCAACCTCTGGATGTCAAACTCATTGGAGAAAACCTGACACGACTCGTGGAACAGGCAAAAACCGCCTTGCCCGATGCCGAACTTGCACTGGAGCTGGGGCGTTATCTGGTGGGTGAAGCCGGGGTTTATGTGTGCCGGGTACTGGATAAAAAGGTGTCTCGCGGGCAGGTTTTTCTGGTGACAGACGGCGGCCTGCATCAGCATTTGGCTGCTTCCGGTAACTTTGGTCAGGTGATTCGCAAAAATTATCCGGTGGTTATTGGCAATAAGATGGGGGGGGATGAAACCGAGGTGGTCAATATCGTGGGGCGGCTTTGCACACCGCTGGACCTGCTTGCCAGCAAAATGGAATTACCAGTGACTGAGCTGGGAGACTTGGTAGTGATTCTGCAATCTGGCGCTTACGGGCTCACCACCAGTCCGACGGCATTTCTTGGCCATCCTGCGCCAATGGAAATACTGCTGTGACAACATGGGCATCAAAGCTATGCAACCACACTGGCTGATCGTCGAAAATGTCAACAGAATGAAACGCTGGAACAGACACAATGAACTGGTTGAGACTATTGAATAAACAACCCCGCAGCAAGCTGCGGGGATTAAACCCAAAGAGATGAAATAAAAAATCAATGGATAATGATATTAATGCCCTTTTACATCCTATTATTTATTTGGGTATTTGAAAGTTAAAATATAGTGATTTTGTTGATATAACCTTCACCAGCATTAGCGAAAACGCTTCATCAATAATTTCATGGCTTTGTCTGTATCCTTGAAACTTTTTTCAAAGGCTTTTGCACCAAGCTTAGTTGATTTTATGAAAACCTCTGAAAATGCCTTGCCTTCATCATTAAGGAGTTTTTCCGGTTCTTTAATGTTTCCAAACTTTTCAAAAGCGCCATGAATACCTGCTCCCAGAGCAATAGTTTCGAATTCGTCAAAATCAAGTCCTGGTGGCATATCAGGTAACACCGGTTTGCCGAGGAGCTGCCGAAATGGGTCTATGCGGAATGGAATTTCCAGTTCGGCCAAAATATCGATTATCCAACGAACTGTCTGGCATTGTGTAGCACCACGTCCCAGGGCATCCTTTGCAAAAACACCAAGTTGCCAAAAATATTGGCTGTGGTTTTTGACAAGTTTTAGGTCACGCACGGTGATGCGAATATCTGCGTCACCCAGTGTTCTGATCCAGCTACCATTACGAATGCAGTTTTGCAGGGATGGTTTGGCTAACCAGACAGCAACGTTTCGGTAGTAAGCTTGAATTTCTGTCCATTTTTGTACGGTATCCGGGGTAAATGTTGGATGCATAGGGTTGGATGCATTTATGTATGGAAGTGTATTGACATTGAACCAATGGTGCCAAGTTGCATCAACAACAACCCGTCCCACCTTAACAGCATGGCCATCATAAGCGCCGATGACACCAAATCTCTCAGGTGAGACATTGTTGGTGGCTGTCGCAATAACTTCAGGTATTTCCTGATGACCACTTTTTGATGGGTATTCTATGAAAGTATCGCCATCAAAGGTAAATGAGTTGGCAAGGTTTTCCGGTACCTCACAATTTCCTTCATGCATGTGATCCGGCAGGAAATTGATCGGGCCGTTTGCACCACATAGAAGTGGGTGAGGATAACGAAAAACTTTTTTGACAAAGCCCCCGCCAAAAGTTCGCGAATACCATTTGGGTGAAATTTCCTGTGGTACAGGATCTGTTTGCGTGCCGCCTGCAACTAGCGTGTCATGTCGCCCATCTCCGGTTTGATCAGGTGCGACAGGTTCACCATTTGGACCAGGATTTGGGTGATACCATCGTCGCATAGAACCCACTCTTGGGATTTTAGCGCACATCGAATTGCCTAGGTCTTCATGATCACCCATGGCTAAAACACCTCCGCCAGTATCCATAAATTTTGATATGGCATTGAGTTCTGTTTCACTGACTGGATTACCAGAGCCATCCCGAGAAATACCAAACATCCATATTTGACTGTATTGGTCAAGGTCGTGATTGTCGAAGCGAAAATTGTCGAGAACATCAGCTTCTGTGCTTGCTTCCCGATGCGCTTTGCTAACGTCAAATTCGATATGGCTCCATGGGTCATTATTCAGAATTTTGATAATTTGTCCCAAATGGGAACCTGCCGTCTCGCTGAATCCACCACCCGATTCGGCCACAATCAAAATTTTTACTTTACATTTAAATAAAAAGGGGAGATCAAAAATATTCTCTGGGCGAAGACGGTCTTCAAATCTAATACGGTTTTCTGGTATGCGGAAGGAAGGGGCGATCAATCTTGGTTCTAACATGATTTTTCTCC
>QIGJ01000094.1 GCA_003229995.1 Gammaproteobacteria bacterium
CTCCCAGTTCTTCAAGCCGCTAATGCCCTCTATCTGATGGCGTTGAATGAATAAAGCTGGCTGCTGGAGATACCTTATACCTGTCTGCAAATGATGATAATCTGTGTTTTTTGAGAATATTTGTTTCATAAATGAAAAGGTTGGCGGAAGACGATGAATCTGAACAGTCTGAATATGTTTGTGCTGGTGGTGCGGCATGCCGGTTTTTCCGAGGCTTCGCGCAAGGCCGGTATTCCGGTTGCCACCCTGAGTCGTAATGTGAACGAACTGGAAGCGCAGTTGGGAATTCGGCTGCTGGAGAGGACTACGCGGCAAATCCGGCCAACCCGGGAAGGTGATGTGTTGTATCAGTTTGCGGAAAGGGGGCTGGATGAAATTGATGCAGGAAGGCTGGCATTAATCGATGCCGATGAGCAGTTAAAAGGCAGATTACGTTTATCCATTCCCGGGGATCTGGATTTTTGGTGGGCCTTGCTGCGGGCATTTCAACTCAGTTATCCCAATATTGTCCTGGAGATATTTACGACGGAGCGCCGAATTGATCTGGTTGCCGACGGTATCGATGTCGCGGTGAGAATTGGTGATTTGAAAACACAAACGGCGGTGGCACGGGAAATTGCTGCGTATCGGCATGTGCTGGTTTATGCGCCGGTCTTTGTGGAGAAACACGGGCTACCGCAACACCCAGAACAATTAACGTCATTTCCCTGTGGTGCCTGGAACAACAGACAGGGCCGAGTGAGCTGGAACCTGGCGGATAAAGATTATGCGCTCACACCGCAAATTCAGGTTAACGATTTTGCCCACCTGCTTATGCTGGCATTGGCTGGTGACATTATCACTGAGTTACCACCGCTGTTTGCCAAGCCTTATCTGGACTCGGGAGAGTTGCTCCCGTTGTTTCCTGATCAGCAATTCCCCAAACAGTCACTTAATTTGCTGTATCCTTCACGAAAGTATCTTTCGCCCTTGTCGCGGGTGTACATCGATTTTGCGCTGGAATATTGCAAACGTGAGGGTCTGTTTCGGAATATGAAATGATCGTTGTGCGGTGTTGGGGTTGTGTAGTACGGTTAGGAATGGGCACGCAATAATTTCCCGGTTTAGCATCCCGACTTCAGCCCGTCTTCGCCCGTTCTTCAATCACAAAAGCTCGAAATAGAAATAGAACGACTATTTCTGCACTTTTGTTCAATCAGAACGAACCAATACGGACTAAATCCGGGCGCTAAACCGGGAAGTTATTGCGTGCCCATTCCTTATTGTTTTCCAGATGCCTGTTTCGGGTCGCAAGTCGTGAATTCCTTCGCCACAAAACTGTCATATTCCTCCCTTATCATGCACTGATGTCTGACAGCTCGCGTATAATCACTTTCAGCGGAAGTAAGGTGCCTTGTCCAAAAATCACCACAAAACCCATTTAAATTATTGTTTTATATGCACTTATATCTTCACCGCCATTGAGTTTTTGTCAATAACCTGTGTAACCATGCACTAAAACAACTGAGATATTTTTAAATATGCTGGGAGCTTGCCAAACTCAGCCTATTTTCTCCATTGGGCAAACTACTAGTACAGATAATTCTGTACCCATTAATCAATTATTCTTACAGGAAAAAATATCGTGTTATCCACTGCAAATATTACGATGCAATTTGGCGCTAAGCCATTATTTGAAGACATCTCCGTTAAGTTTGGTGATGGTAATCGTTATGGGCTGATCGGTGCCAACGGTTGTGGCAAGTCCACATTGATGAAAATTTTAGGTGGTGACCTGGAGCCTTCCGCAGGCAATATTTCAAAAGACACAAACGAGCGTATTGGCAAGTTGAAACAGGATCAGTTCGCATACGAAGAATTCAGTGTCATTGATACAGTGATCATGGGCCATGAAGCGCTGTGGAAAGTGAAATCTGAGCGCGATGCGATTTATGCCAATCCGGAAATGAGTGAAGAAGATGGCATGCGGGCTGCTGATCTTGAACATGATTTTGCCGAAATGGATGGTTATACCGCCGAGGCACGGGCAGGTGAACTCTTGCTGGGTGTCGGCATCCCTGTTGAGCAGCATTTTGGCCCGATGAGTGAAGTGGCACCAGGCTGGAAGCTACGAGTATTACTGATACAAGTTTTGTTTTCGAAGCCTGACATTATGTTGCTGGATGAGCCTACCAATAATCTGGATATTAATACCATTGGCTGGCTGGAAGGAGTATTAAACGAGCGTAATTGCACGATGATCATTATTTCCCATGACCGTCATTTCTTGAACAGTGTATGCACACACATGGCGGACCTGGATTACGGTGAGCTGCGTATTTATCCCGGTTCCTATGATGAATACATGACGGCGGCTACACAGGCCAGTGAACAACTGACCACAGACAATGCCAAAAAGAGCGCACAGATTGCCGAGCTTAAGGCTTTTGTCAGTCGTTTTTCAGCCAATGCTTCAAAATCAAAACAGGCGACATCACGCGCTAAACAAATTGATAAAATTCAATTGGCGGAAGTAAAACCTTCCAGTCGACAAAGTCCTTTTATTCGTTTTGAGCAGGACAAGAAACTTCACCGTCTGGCATTGGAAGTGGAAGGACTCAGTAAACATTTTGATGAAAAGCTGTTTGCCGGACTCAACCTCACGGTGGAAGTGGGTGAACGTATTGCAATAATCGGCCCCAACGGTATTGGTAAGTCGACATTGTTGAAATGTCTGATCGGTAATCTGGAACCCACTACCGGCAGAATGAAGTGGTCTGAAAATGCAAACATTGGTTATTACGCACAGGACCATGCCGCTGATTTTGAAGCACGCAAAAATTTATATGACTGGATGGACCAGTGGGGAAAGGAAAGTGATGACGAACAGGTTATCCGTGGCACTCTGGGGCGCATGTTATTTTCACAAAATGATATCAACAAGACCGTTGATATCATTTCCGGTGGCGAGCAGGGGCGCATGTTATTTGGCAAATTGATGCTGCAACGCCCTAATATTTTATTATTGGATGAGCCTACTAACCACTTGGACATGGAGTCTATTGAATCACTCAATTTGGCATTGGAAAACTATCCCGGCACGTTGATTTTTGTCAGTCATGATCGTGAATTTGTCTCTTCCATTGCGACACGTATTATCGAATTAACGTCCACTGGCATTGTCGATATTCATGGCACTTATGAAGAATACCTGCGTAACAAAAATGCAAATTGAGTTTTTGTTGTTTTATTATTTACACCACATCGGTCATTCAAAATGAACCACACCTGTTTTTCATCTCTCAAGTTACGCCCTGAGTTGCTTGAAAACCTTGCATCGCTGAATTATTTGACAATGACACCCATACAGGCAAAAAGCCTGCCGCCCATTTTGGCGGGAAACGATGTCATTGCACAGGGTAAAACCGGTTCAGGAAAAACGGCGGCTTTTGGTCTGGGGTTGCTGGAAAAACTGGCGGTAAAACGTTTTTGCGTACAATCACTGGTACTTTGCCCGACCCGCGAATTGGCTGACCAAGTGGCAAAAGAATTACGCAAGCTGGCGCGAAAAACCCATAACATCAAAATACTGACACTCTGCGGTGGCATGCCTTTTGGTCCGCAAATCGGTTCGCTGGAACACGGAGCCCATATCGTGGTGGGTACCCCAGGACGTATTGAAGAACATCTGCGCAAAGGTACTCTGGATTTACAGCACTTAACCGTTTTTGTTCTCGATGAGGCAGACCGCATGCTGGACATGGGTTTTCAGGTAACGCTGGACGCCATCATTGAGCATATGCCCCACAAGCGTCAAACACTGTTATTCAGTGCTACTTACCCTGAGCAAATACAAAGCATTGCGAAGCGTATCATGATTGATCCCGTGATCGTGCAAGTGATTTCAACACATGATGGAGCCAGTATTGAACAACATTTTTATCAATTAAGCAGCGACGACCAACGCATGGATGCCCTGCGCTTGCTGTTGTTGGCACATTGTCCCGAGTCTGCTCTGGTGTTTTGTAATACCAGACGTGAGACCCAGGAAGTGGCGGATGAACTGGTTCGGCATGGTTTTAGTGCGCTGGCACTGCACGGCGATCTGGACCAAAAAGCCCGTGACCAGATACTGGTACGTTTCAGCAATAAAAGCACATCGATTCTGGTGGCTACCGATGTCGCATCACGCGGCCTGGATATTGATATGTTGGATACGGTCATTAATTATCACCTGTCACGCGATACCGAGGGACATGTGCATCGCATTGGCCGCACAGGTCGGGCTGGCAGCAAAGGCATTGCCTGTACGCTGTATACAGACAAAGAACGTTATAAAATCACCATGCTGGGCGACTACCTTAAACAAGACATCAACAATGAGGCGTTACCATCATCAAGCCTGTTGAATAAAATACCGTATCAACCAACCATGGTCACTTTACAAATTGATGGTGGTAAAAAACAAAAAGTACGGCCGGGCGATATTCTGGGTGCTCTCACAGGAAAAAATGGTATTGCCGGAAAGCAGGTCGGAAAAATTATTATTGATGACAATCGAGCCTATGTGGCGATAACCCGTGAAGCTGTTCAGCTTGCACTGAAAAAACTGGAAGAAGGAAAATTAAAAGGGCGCTCGTTTCGGGTCAGGCAAATACGGGAATAGGTTTTTATGTAGTCTATTACATAAAATCCATCACCAGCTTCCACCTTTCTGGTGGAGCCCATTAGTTTCAATTAATATTGATTATCAGCAAATACCAAGCACACAGGCAAGATACCTTTACCAAGTAAAAATTATAACAGAAAAATCCTACTTGTTTTTAGCAGCATTTCCCCACTAAACAACAAGGGAAATTACCTAGTTTTTTTAGAAAAAAAAGCTTGCCATACCTATGTCCCACACATACTATTTTACCTACTAGAATGATGGGGTTCTCGCCAAGGAATATCAAGTTGCAAACAAGGAACCTGCAAGGGTTGATTACTTAACGTTAGAAAACGTCTTACATTGTAATTGCGTCTCTTATTTCCGCGAGACCTTTACCCAGGCATCTG
>QIGJ01000346.1 GCA_003229995.1 Gammaproteobacteria bacterium
ACCTGTTCGATGTCCTGTGCTGCGTCAATGATACGATAACGACCCGGTTCCGTAGCAGCTCGCTCCCGGTAAGTGTGCCGTACCCGTTCAAAAAATGCCTGTTGTTCGCGTTCAAAACGATCCAGTTCACCTCGTTCACCGGCACGCGCCATGCCCACGTCCACCGGCAAATCCAGCAGCAGGGTGAAATCCGGGCGTAACCCGCCTTGTACCCAGTCTTCCAATACGGCGATACGGTTCAGTGCAATGCCACGCCCACCCCCTTGATAGGCATAAGTGGCATCGGTAAACCGGTCGCACAGCACCCAGTCGCCTGCCGCCAATGTGGGACGAATCAGTTCCGCCAGATGTTGCGCCCGCGCAGCAAACATCAGCAACAGTTCAGTGTCGCTGTCCATCACCGTTTGCCGATGATCCAGCAGCAGTTCACGAATCTGTTCACTCAGCGCGGTGCCACCCGGCTCCCGGGTCATTTGCAGGCTTTTGCCCACCGCTTGTAGACCGTCTTGCAAGCGCTGTTGTACAAAGGCCATTTGCGTGCTTTTGCCCGCCCCTTCGCCACCTTCAAGCGTTATAAACAAACCTTTTTTCATTTAATTCAATAGGTAATAGCAACTATGCGATGTTGTTTAGTTAAAGTAAATACTTACTATTTAGAGGAGGAAAACGGCTTCGCCCGACCCCCCAGCTGATATTTTACCACTGCGGCATTGTGCGCTTTCAGCGTTGCCGAAAACTGGTGTCCGCCATCACCCCGGGCAACAAAATACAGTTCTTCACCCGGTAGAGGATGCAGTGCCGCCAGCACCGCTTCACGCCCTGGCATGGCGATGGGTGTCGGTGGCAGACCGCGATGCAGATAGGTGTTGTACGGCGTTTCCTTGCGCAGATCACGGCGACGAATATTACCATCAAACGCACGCCCCAAACCGTAAATCACTGTGGGGTCCGTTTGCAGGCGCATGCGTTTTTGCAAACGCCGGTTGAATACACCGGCAATCTGTTTGCGTTCACTGGGCAGTGCGGTCTCTTTTTCAACAATCGATGCCATAATCAGCGCTTCGTAGGGTGTTTTGTATTCCACATCCACAGCGCGATCAGGCCAGTTTTCGTCAAGCAACTGCTGCATGGCATTGTAAGCCCGCTGCAAAAAAGCCATATCCGTGGTCAGGCGCGGAAAGTGGTAAGTGTCAGGCAGAAACCGTCCTTCAGGATGCTCGCCAGTGTGCCCTATTTGCTCCATGATTTCTGCATCACTGTAATCGGACAACGTGTGTAACAGAAATTCGTTACTGTGAACGGCATCCATGAGCTGGAGAAAATTCCAGCCCTCGACAATGGTGAGGGAATATTGCAGTATTTCGCCATTGACAATCTGCTCCAGCAGCCGCGCGGGCGTAATACCGCTATCGAAGTAATACTCCCCTGCCTTGATATTGTCTGCTGTGCCTTCGAATTTGCCCAGCCACACCAGATATGACGCCGACTTAATCACTCCACGCCGCGCCAGATCTTTGGAGACATAAGTGAGTGTCTTGCCGGGTTTGATTTCATAACGCAGCCCCGTATCGGTCAACATCACTGGAGAGCGCACAAACGAGCGATAATCCATGGCCACCCAGGCACCATAAAGACTGCCTAGCAAGATGAGCAAACCCGTGAGTTTGAAGGCTATTTCCCGTCCTGATCTGGCCTTTGCTTTAATCATGCAAGGACTCCAATGCCTGACTCAGCTGTCCGGTCATGGGTCCCACGTCGAAATGTTGCTCTTCCAGTTGGCGCACCGGCCAGATACCCATCAGCGTATTGCAAAGAAACAGTTCCTGCGAGCGATACAAATCAGCCAGCTCCAGCGTTGTTTCCTGCACAGGAATACCCGCTGCCTCAGCCACGTTGATGATGTTTTCCCGGGTGATACCCTTCACGCCACAGTGAGTCAGCAGGGGTGTTTTTAATACCGACCCGCTCCCACTTTCCTGCACACAAAACAGATTGCTCATGGTCCCCTCAATAACGTTATTATTATTGTCCAGCATCAGGCCTTCAGCGACCTGCGTACTCTCCCTTTCTTCCTCTCCCTCCTGCCACTCTGCACGCGCCAACACCTGCTCCAGCCGGTTAAGGTGTTTGATGCCCGCCAGTATCGGGTTGTCCGCCAGACGTGTGTCACACACTCGTACTGATACGCCATCACGGTAATACGCCGCTGGAAAAACCACCGCAGACGATAGCGACAGCACCCGCGTCGAGGCCGTTTGCGCCGGTGGCGCATAACCTCGTTCCCCCGTTCCTCGGGTGATGGTGATTTTCAGTACGCCATCCCCCTCCCCCGAACACAGGCGCATCACTTCCGATAACAACAACGTTGACTCCGGCATGGCAATACGCAACGTTTGGCAGCCCACCGTCATACGGGCCATGTGTTGCGCCCAGCGACGTGGTTTACCCGCTGATATTCGCAGGGTTTCAAACAATCCATCACCGTATTGGAAACCACGATCCAGTACGGAAATATATTCCGCCGGTCGGCCGTTAATCAAAATCGCTGGCAATAGAATCGATCCGCTGAAAATAACAATTTCTTGTAATACCTAGATCCTGCCAGTGATCGTGCTTGCACAGTGCAAGATATTGATTCGTAGAGCGAATGATAACTTTGAGCATAATCCTTATTGTGATTGCCGAAAAGTTTCATATCGCTATACGATTCAAGAGCTTGTGCTGAGTGAGTGCGAGCACTTGCAAGATTTAGATAATAGATAAACTGCGATAGCATGCAGGCATCAGAGCATACCACAGCCAGTACATCGTCAAAGCCATTTTGACGGGTTCAGCATTCCTGTCGTGCCTGCTTGTTCATCTTCAATGATCAATCAGTGCCAGCAGCATTCCCCGCGCCTTAGCGCGTGTTTCATGCAGTTCTTTTTGGGGATCTGAATCGATCACAATCCCTCCTCCCGCACGCAACTGTAATTGCTGTCCGACCTGAGTGATCGTGCGAATCAAAATATTCAGGTCCATGTCACCGTTATGATTGAGGTAACCCATAGCACCCGTATAAGCACCGCGCCCTTCCCCTTCCAGCTCAGCAATAATTTCCATGCAGCGCACTTTGGGGCAACCGGTGATGGTACCACCGGGAAACACTGCACGAATCACCTCACCTGGTGTCACCCCGTCACGCAACTGCCCACACACATTGGAAACGATGTGATGCACATGGGCATAACTTTCCAGCACCATCAGCTCATCCACCTTCACGCTGCCCGGCACACATACCCGGCCAAGGTCGTTACGCTCCAGATCAATGAGCATGATGTGTTCAGCGCGTTCTTTGGGATGCGCCAGCAACTCTTCTTTCAGTGCATGATCATTCACCCATTGTGTATTGCGCGGACGGGTGCCGGCAATGGGTCGGGTTTCGACCCGCCGTTTGTTGACCGTCACCAAACGTTCCGGAGAAGAGCTGATGATCGCTGCACCATCGATTAACGCCAGACCGGCAAACGGCGCAGGATTGTTTTTGCACAAACGCTGGTAGATATCGGCGGGCTGCAAAACGCGGTTACTCTGTCCACGCCAGATTCGCGCCAGATTCACCTGAAATACATCGCCTTCAACGATGTAGTTTTTGATGGTTTCAATGTCCTGCAAGTAACGCGATGTTGCGGCTTCTGTCATGACAACATCCGGGGATGCCGCATTCACCGTCGATATCTGCCCGAGGTCTTCGTCAAGCCTATCGAGCAGATCGGCATGATCCGGCTCGGCCACGAAAAAAGTCTGTTGCTCTGCCCGATCAACAATAACCGCAGCAGGTATGCGGACAGCATAAGCCACTGGCAAACCATCATCAGCATCCGGCAGGGAAAGACCGGGTTCAATCTGCCCCGCCA
>QIGJ01000316.1 GCA_003229995.1 Gammaproteobacteria bacterium
AATCCTGATTACCCTGGGTATGTGTGGACTAATTTTGCTGATTCAAGACCGTGCCCAATAATTTTGCGGTGACATCCACCACAGGAATGATGCGATCATACGCCATGCGCGTCGGGCCGATAATACCCAATACACCCAGCACCTCGTCGTTGGCAGAATAAGTCGCTGTTACCACGCTGCAATTATCCAAAGCCTCGTAGCCGGATTCATGGCCGATAAAAATCTGCACTCCTTGGGCATGCAGGGATTTATCCAGCAAATCAAGAATGCCCTGTTTTTCACTGAAAGCATCAAACAACTGACGCAGGCGGGGCACGTCGGCCATTTCTTCGTAATCCATAAGATTGGTCTCCCCGGCCATGATGTAATCCTGCCCGGTATCGGCATCATCAAACACCTGATGTGCCATTTCAATGGCCGAACGCATCAGTCGGTCCATATGGCTTTGCGCATTTTCCATCTCTTTGAGCAGGTCACCCCGCACCGTTTGCACACTTTTGCCCATAAACTGCGCATTGAGATAAGCGGCAATGCGCTCAAGTTCCGGCAATGCATATGGGCGCGAGGTGTGAATTACCCGGTTCTGTACATCTTTTTCGTTGAAGACCAGGATCGCCAGCACCCGGTTTTCCGATAACGGTAAAAACTCGATTTGCCGCAAGGCTGCCGGTTTTTGCGTAGGCAACATCACCACTCCGGCCATTTGAGTGAACCCCGACAACAGTGACGATGCCGATTCCACCAACTGTGAAACATCCGATTGTGGTGTCAGTGTACTGGCCAGGGTTTGCACATCACTGGAATCCAGCGGTTTAATCGTCAGCAGGTTATCAATGAACAGTCGATAACCCTGCTCTGTGGGTATCCGGCCCGCCGAGGTATGTGGCGCACTGACCAGCCCTAATCGTTCCAGGTCTGCCATCACATTGCGTACCGTCGCCGAGCTAAGATCCAGCCCGGCATCCTTTGCCAGCGATTTGGAGCCCACTGGCTGTCCCTCGCGAATATAGCGCTCGATGAGTGTTTTCAGCAGCAGTTGGGCACGCTCATTGATGATCGTTTCACTTGCCACGGATTCGTTGATTGTTTGATCGCTCACTGCTGGCTCTCCACCGTTATCATCGAGATAGTAATCGTTCCAACCTGCAATGTTATACGCCCGGGATTTTCAGGTACACACTAACATCTGTTTTTACACCACCTTTTCTGTTTTCCTCGCGTTTTTTCATACAATACCAACCCGTACTGGTGACAGTTGGACACTTATCAACAACATGCTACCGTTGCGCCGTTAGCCTTGGTACATCGTCAAGGCCATTTTGACGATGTATTCGCTGCCCGACAACAAGAGCAAATCACAAAATATGGCAACAATATTTAACACCATCGGCATTATTGGTAAGCACGGCGCACCCAACACAGGTGGCGTACTTAAAGAACTCCTGGTTTATTTACAGCAACGGCAAATAAGGGTGTTACTGGACAGTCTCTCGCTGGCAGCCGATAACTCACGGGAAAATCATCAGGCAGACTATGTTGAGCGCACGGTATTGGGGGAATCCTGCGACCTCATTATTGTCGTTGGTGGCGACGGCACCCTGCTTAACGCTGCGCGCAGTCTGGTGGACTACGACGTTCCCCTGCTGGGCATTAACTTGGGTCGCCTCGGTTTTCTCACCGACGTGGCACCCTCGGAATTACAGCAAACCCTGGATAAAATTCTGGAGGGTGATTACCAGGAAGAGGAGCGCTCCCTGTTGCACGCCCGTGTTATACGCGACCACCAGCAAATCAACGAAAGTGTCGCCCTGAATGATGTGGTGGTACATACGTGCAACGTCGCGCGGATGATCGAATACGAAACGTACATCAACGGACAATTCATCAACATTACCCGTTCCGATGGTCTCATTGTCGCCACCCCCACCGGCTCCACAGCCTATGCCCTCTCCGGCGGCGGTCCTATTGTGCATCCGTCATTGAATGCGCTGGTGCTGGTGCCCATTTGCCCACACACCATGAGCTACCGCCCCATTGTGGTGGATGCAGACAGCCGGGTTGAAATCGTGCTCAGTGAAAATAATCAGGCGCGGGCGCAATGTTCCTGCGATGGGCAAATCGATCTCAGCCTGCAAAATGGCGACAAAGTCGTGATCGAGAAAAAAGAACACGCCATTCGTCTGGTACACCCGACAGACTACAACTACTACGGTATCCTGCGTGCCAAACTGCACTGGGGCAAACGCCTGTAGCTTTGGGTATAAACGATAGGCTGTTACATATATGTTGCAACACATCCACATTCATCACTTCGCCATCGTTGATGAGCTTGCTCTGAGCTTTCAGAATGGCATGACCGTGCTCACGGGCGAAACTGGTGCAGGCAAATCCATTCTGCTGGATGCACTGGGACTGGCGCTGGGTGACCGTGCTGAATCTGGCACTATTCGCGCCAATGCCGAACGCGCCGACGTCAGTGCTGAATTTGATATCAACACCCTGCCCACCGCGCAGGCGTGGCTGACCCAGCATGAGCTGGATGATGACGGCCAATGTCTGATCCGCCGAACGGTCAGTAAAGACGGCCGCTCCAAGGGTTATATTAATGGCCGTCCTGTGCCCATGCATTCACTGCGCGAGCTGGGCGAACAACTGGTGGATATTCATGGCCAGCACGCCCATCAATCATTGCTAAAACGCGAAGTACAGCGGCAGGCACTGGATGTTTTCGCCAGCAGCCATGATAAAAAATACGCCAGACTGCTCGATAACACCGCACAGTGCTTCCAGCAATGGCAACAACTCAACACTGAACTGTCCCGGTTACAAGCCAGTCGTGAGCAACGGGATGACCGCCTGGAGTTGTTGCAATACCAGGTAGAGGAATTGCGTGTGCTGAATCTTACCACCGACGAGCTGACAGAACTGGCATCTGAGCATGCCCGACTGGCCAATCTCAATCAGTTGCGTGAAGGTGGCGAGCGCATTCTCTCCGGGCTCAGTAACGAGCAGTCTGGCAGCATTGTCGATGGGCTGGATCATCTCAGCGCTGAACTTAGTCAGTTGCAGGTCACAGACCCGACGCTCGGTAATGCCAGCGAAACGTTACAGAGTGCCGCCATTCAGGCTCGCGAGACCGCCAGTGAATTACGCGATTATCTGGATGGTCTGTCGCTGGACCCGGAACGTCTGCAAACTGTGGATGAGCGTCTGGCGCTGATCCACGAGCTGGCACGCAAACATCGCCTGCCGCCGGAAGAATTGCCCTCCTTGCTGGAACAACAGGAAAACGAACTCAGCATTCTGCAAAACGCCAGCATACAATTAGGCGAAGTCGCTGCCGCAGTTGCTACCACCGAAAAAGATTACCTCGCCAGTGCGAAGAAATTGGGCAGCGCGCGTCAGCGTGCCGCAAAAAAACTGGGCAAGTCCGTCACCGACAACATGCACCCGCTGGGCATGCCCCACGGCGTGTTTAAGATCACCCTGGAACCACTACTGGACGCCTTTACTGCCAGTGGGTTGGAGCGTGTGGAGTTTTGTGTCACCACCAACCCTGGGCAACCCATTCAACCGTTGGCCAAAGTTGCCTCGGGCGGTGAGCTGGCACGCATCAGTCTCGCTATTCAGGTGATCGCCGCAGGCAGCGGTAAAATTCCAACATTGATTTTTGATGAGGTAGATGTCGGTATCGGCGGTGGTATTGCCGAAGTGGTCGGCAGGCTACTGCGCAATCTCAGCGAACAACGACAGGTATTATGCGTTACCCATCAACCACAAGTGGCCTCCCTGGCTCACCAGCATTTGCACGTCAGCAAGCAGGTTAATAAACAACAACAAGAAACCGTAACCGATGTTTCACCCATCAGCGAACAAGCTCGGGTGGATGAAATTGC